>JABDKT010000131.1 GCA_013002065.1 Flavobacteriaceae bacterium | reverse complement strand
TTGTTAAACAAATAATCATAAGAGAACTTACATAGTGTTTCCGTACACGCCTCATATTGCGCTCCATCCAACAGATAACTCTTTACGTCCAACATCGCCGGCGGATGCACAAACTGATGTTCCTCTTTCTGAAAAATTGAATATCCTACTTCTAACTCGGGAAGGTTAAATATGGCTCGAATGATTGTTTGGAATTCAACCACAAAATTTTTGTCTTTAGCTTCATTCTTTAGCAGATTTGCTTTAAAATTTGACAATGAAACATCAATCGTAGCGTCGTAAAGGTTGGCAATGATAAATCCACTAAACTTCCAACTATTGGGTGGGAATTTCTCTTTCCAAAGTTCAATATTATCGAAATTATCCAGTAATTCGGCTACATCTTCCGCAGAAATCTCGATCGAATTTTCAGTTTTCTAAACGTCCATGAAGTCTCCATTGTACATTACTTTGTAATGCCTCATAATTCCCTGAGCATCAGGAATATCATAGTACATAGGTCTTCGGAAATCAATTTTATAGCCGTAGTAAGCATTTAATATGATGCTACATCCCATGATATAGTAAATATTCTCGTCAAAGTCTATTAGTTCTAATTCGTAGCTAGAACCCGCAACCTTTACAATATTTTTATATCGCTGTGTGGATTGAAATATCGAATCCTGAAAAGGTATGGTCGCGACTTTTATTTCATTCTTTTGCAACACACTAGCGAACAAATCCTCCAAGATGAAATCTATCTGATCCTGATAATTCTCTAATTCCTTTATATCTGTTATACCCTCTCTTAAGGCGGGATACTTTTTTGCATAGTCCAAGATAGACGTAGCTCTGGATCGCAATAATTCACTACCCGATTCCATATTTTCCTCATACATTTTGAAAAGCTTCTTAAAGCTGATCTCAATTTCTAATGGGAAATCTTTATTTCGTTTGGTTGATTTCATAAACAATCAATGATAGATTAAAATTAACAATAAATGCCTAATATGACTCAGATTAGCAGCGAATTAACATTATTTTGCAACAGTGCTGTTTTTTTCAGAAGAAAATACTGTTATTTTTGTGCGACTAAACCCTACTAGTATGAGACGAGTAATGTTCCTTTTTATTACACTTATTTTTATTTCTTGTAATGAAAATGGTGGAGATGATTTCAAATTAACCGGAAATGCTTTTGGTTTTGATGATGGTACCAAGATTTTAGTGATGGAAATCGATAAGCAAAATCAGACCCAAACCATTGATACACTTGAAATTAAGGCTGGAAAATTTAGTGGCACTTTTCCAAAATCGGATGAGGCAAGCGTGCAGCTACTCAGAGTAAATGGAATCAATACTAATGTGCTTTATTTTGCTGAAAGCGAAGATTTAATCGCCAATATATACAGGGATAGTATTACCTCTTCTTACGTGTCGGGAGGAAAACAAAACGAACTCTACAACGAATACAATAAGGAATTATCGAAAATTGCAGCCAAGAAACTGGAAATCGCAGAAGCGTACAAAAGAGCGCAGATAGAACAGGATGGAATTATGGTAACCGAGCTCAGAAATGAGAATACCAAACTGGTATCTCAAGAGCGCGGATTTAAGCGTGAATTTATTAAGAATAACAGCAATTCACTTTTTGGTATGATGTTATTATCTGAAATGTTCAACCGTGATGAAATTACTGCCAATGAAGCGAATGAAATCATGGCTGGCTTGGGTCCAAAATTAGCTTCCAATGATATCGTAACTAAGTTAAAGGCAACCATAGAAGCGAAGAAAAAAGCAGAAGTAGGTGGTATGGCCCCAAACTTCACAGCTCCCGATCCAAACGGCGAAATGCTTTCTCTTAATGATGCCTTAGGTAAATATACCATTATCGATTTTTGGGCATCTTGGTGTCGACCCTGTCGTATGGAGAACCCAAATGTGGTAAGAGTTTACAATAAATATCACGATAAAGGACTTAATATTATTAGCGTTTCCCTCGATAAAACCGGTCAGAAGGAAAGATGGATAAAAGCCATCGAGGACGATAAGATGGATTGGTACCATGTTTCGAATTTGAAGTTTTGGCAAGATCCAATCGCCCGACAATACAATGTTCGTAGCATACCCGCCACCTTCCTATTAGATGAAGAAGGTCGTATTATTGATAAAAATTTGAGAGGAAAGGCCTTGGAAACCAAGATAGCCTCTCTTCTGGACTAATTTAGCTCAAAACTCACATTCACTTTTACAGTAATTTGCATCTCACCAGGTGCGATGGTTTGCGAACTTTCGCTGGCATCTGCCATAGCCATACTTCTGAATACAGGACTGGGCGTATTTACTTTTTGAAATTCGCTAATCTGAAGAGCTTTTCCTATACTTTGATCTAAGACTGAAGCGTATTCTGTAGCCTTTAACTTTGCGTTTGCCATGGCCTTTTTGCGTGCCTCCGATTCCAATTCCTCTTGACGGGAAGAGGAGAACGAAATTCCGTCTATCCTATTAATTCCGGTTTCTAACAATCCGTTCATCAACTCTTCATAATTTGATAAGTCAACGACTTTTATCGATACCGACTGGTTGGCGGCGTAGTTATATTTCTTGGTATTGTATTCATAGTTCTTGCTCAACCGAATGTATTCGGTGCGAACATGCTTTTCTTCAATCCCCATCCGTTTTACGAACTTGAGAACATCGTTGATTATGCGATCGTTTTTCAACTTTACTTCTTTTGCGTCATTACCCGTGTGTTCCACTCTCACGCTCACGGTGACTTGATCCGGGGTTACATTTACAATTCCTTCTCCGGAAACATCAACAGAGGGTTTTGGCATGTGCTGTGCTGTCATAAAATTGGTGATTAAGGCTAATGCTAAGGTTATAAATAGTTTCATTATTTCTTAAATATTAGATTTTCTTGAATTTGTTCATGATTAATAAAATGATTATTGGGGCTGCCAGTACGGCTACCAACCATAAATCGGTTTCTAAAATAGAAGGTTGAAACGCTATGGTGAGTAAGTATCCTGCCACAGCGCCTCCAAAATGAGCATCATGACCAATGTTACCCAGTCGCTTTCTCATTCCATAAATAGAATACAACAAATATACCAAACCAAATATCCAGGCTTTAATGGGCAACGCGTAAAACAAATAAAGCCTCCCTTCGGGATATAATAAAATAGCCGCATAGATAACGCCCATGACCGCACCACTGGCGCCTACAGCGCTGTAGTGATATTCATCCTTGTGTAGATATAAGGATAAAAGATTCCCAACTAACAGACTTAAAACATAAATGATTAAAAATTTTGACACCCCAAAATTGTAAATCACCACGTCGGCGAAAAAATAAAGGGTAAGCATATTAAACAGTAAATGCGTAAAGTCGACATGGAGAAAACCCGATGTAAACATTCGTATTTGCTCACCTCTTCGAATACCCGCGATATTGAATTTATACTTTTCAAAAAAAGAAAAATCGTTAAATCCCTTTAACGAAGTCAATACATTTAACGCTATAATTATAATCGTAGCTATGTGTAGGTTTTGCATAAAAATGATTTTGTAGCCCTGTGGCAACTATGCAATAAATTTAATTAGTTTTGCCTTAAATATAACTATGCAAAGGCTACTTTATCTTTTGATATATCCAATTATGTGGTTTACCTCCATCTTACCACTTTGGCTGTTGTATTTTATGTCGTCTGTTTTATTTGTTTTGGTTTATTACGTTATTGGATATCGCAAAAAAGTGGTTAAATCAAACCTTCGCCTTGTTTTTCCTGAAAAATCTGAATCGGAAATCAAAGAAATTTCAAAGAAATTTTATCAGCATTTATGTGATATGATCTTTGAAACCATAAAGAATCTGACCTTTTCAGAAAAAGAAGCGATGAAAAGATTCACATTTGAAAATCTCGACCTCGTTGAGGATTTATACAGACAAGGAAAAAGCATACTCCTTATGTGTGGACACTATTCCAGCTGGGAATGGAGTGGAATCTTGAACAATCAGAACCCTTACCTAGGATTCGCAGTCTATAAAAAAATGGACAACCCCCATTTTGATCGATTGGTAAGAAAAATACGAGAACGTTTTGGAGCTTCCATAGTAACCAATACCAAAATTGTTTCCACCTTGTTCAGGCTTCATCGCAAGGGTGAGAAAACCATGACGTTAATCTTGGCCGACCAAACGCCAAAATTGGGTGCGTTTAAACATCGAGATACCTTTATGGGAATTGATGTCCCCGTTTTTACAGGCACAGAGGAATTAGCAAAAAAACTCGATTTTGCCGCCCTGTATTTAAAGATAACCAAAGTAAAAAGAGGGTATTATTCGGCGCGATTTGTGCCATTGGCGATCGAGCCTAAGGAGCTGGAAGACTATCAAATAACACGTTTATTTCTTTCTGAAATAGAAAAACAAATTAAGGAGAAGCCCGAATATTATCTTTGGTCACACAAACGTTGGAAACATCGGAATTAAAGCTCGAACCAATCTTTCGAAAATGCGGTATCACTCCTACCTAACAAGGAATGGTGAATATACTTTCCGTCTTCAAAACGATATTCATCACCGTATTCTTTCCAGTTTTTCGCCACGTCGATTAGAGAGTCGCAAACATATTCAATTTCCTCGTTGGTGGTTGTTGGATGAATAGACACTCGTACCCAGCCAGGTCTCATAAAAATCTTGCCCGACTCCACATCTATTTGAATACTTTCCGACTTCTTTTGATCTATTTCAAGCAGATAATGTCCGTACGTCCCGGCACAACTACAACCCCCTCTGGCTTGAATGCCAAATCGGTCGTTCAATATCTTAACCGCTAAGTCGAAGTTCAGGGCTCCAATATTAAAAGAAATCACACCTAAACGATCTTCGTGTTCACCCGCCAAAATAGAAATTTCTTTTATGGGTTTAATTCTTCCGAAGAAATAATGAAGAATCTCCTCCTCCCTGGCGAGCATCTTATCAACTCCCATCTTTTCCTTTAACTTAATGGCTAAAGAAGTGCGAATCACCTGCAAAAATCCCGGTGTTCCGCCATCTTCGCGTTCTTCAATATCGTCGATGTATTTGTGGCTCCCCCACGGATTGGTCCACGTTACCGTTCCACCTCCCGGACAATCGGGTACAAGATTACGGTATAATTTCTTATTGAATAATAAAACGCCACTACTCCCCGGCCCGCCTAAAAATTTATGTGGAGAGATAAAAACCGCATCCAAATACGCCTCGGGGTCTTCAGGATGAATATTAATATCGATATACGGAGCCGAACATGCAAAATCTACGAAGCAAAGTCCATCGTTTTTATGCATCAATTTCGCCACCTCGTAATAAGGTGTTTTAATTCCCGTAACGTTGGAGCAACTCGTTATAGACGCAATTTTTAAGGCCTTTGCATCTTTGTACTCTTTTAATAATTGTTTAAAATTTTCAAGGCAGAACAATCCTTCTTCATTACATGGAATTACAATCACCTTGGCAATGGTTTCTAACCACGACGTTTGGTTGGAATGGTGTTCCATATGTGAAACAAAAACGATGGGTCGATCCTCGTCCTTAATTTCGAAGTAATCCTTAATCTGCTCCGGTACTTTAAGTCCGAGAATACGTTGAAACTTATTTATCGCTCCGGTCATCCCGGTCCCCGTTGTAATTAAAACATCATTCTCATTAGCATTTACGTGCTTTTTAATAATAGATCGTGCCAAGTGGTAAGCATTTGTCATAGCAGTACCGCTGGCGGTTGTTTGTGTGTGCGTATTAGCCACGAACGGACCAAACTCATTGAGCATTTTATCTTCAATAGGTCTATAT
>JABDKT010000120.1 GCA_013002065.1 Flavobacteriaceae bacterium | reverse complement strand
GTGATAACCTCGGTCGAATTTGCCGTTTCTACCAATATGGTAAAATCATTGATGTCGATAATATCACGGGTCATAGATTCAAAAGTAGAAATTAAATCAATGACCCAATGTTAAGAATATGCTATTGAATGGCAAATCGTGCACAGCGGTAACAATTTCGGCTAATGTACTCCCTCGAGCAGTACAATCTGCTATTTTAATTCATCAAGAATGCTATATGAGATCCTATGGGTCTTAATTTGGCAATAAAAAGTAGATGTTTCCCAAGTTTGTAAAGAATAGAAGCATCGTTGGGTTAGGTAGCTATAAAATTATTCCATATCTTTATAAATAACTTTAAATCAGCGCATTATGAGAAATTTAGTATTACTGTTCGTTTGTACTTCGATGGTGTCTTTACAATCTATTGCGCAAGTTATTATCTGGGCCGAAGATTTTGAAAATAATGGCAATACAGCAAATGGAGGAGCCGGACGCTATACTTCTATTAACGATTTTCATGGCGGATCAAATGATTACTTCGGAAGGGTTCAAGGCGCTACTAAAAATTACTATTTGACCAATTCCCCTTCAGGAGAACAAATTAATTCTGAAGTCCCTTATACTAACTGGAATGGGGAATTTTTTTATGCTGCCGAAGATCTCGACGATGAAGGCGGCACCATCGGCAACCCTGATGGATTGGATACGAAAGAATTAATAATTTCCAATATTGATATTTCCGGCGGTTCTGCCCTGCGGTTTAAAGGATTATTTGCAGCCGGTCAAAATGGTCCTTGTGGAAATAGCGTGTATGACGGATCCGATTTTGTAGAAATTTATTACGAAATAGATGGTGGAGGTGAATTTTTGGGTATGTGTTTCAATGCCGACCTAGAGTGCAATTTGCCAGGTGATACTGCCAATGAACCTTTATATTTGGATGACGATTCTTCTCAGGGAGGTGCTTGCGACGGTGATGGAGGAGGAAGTACGCTACTAACGGCAGAGTTTGCAGAATTCTTTTTCCTAATCCCAGATGGTGCTGAGCTTGATCTAAGGATCATAATGCATATGGATTCAGCAAGAGAAGAATTTGCGTTTGATAATTTTGAAATTGAAGCGGAAGTTTTAAACAATGATGAGTTTTCCGTTGATAAGAACATTTCGATCGTTCCGAATCCATCAAACGGATTGATCGAAATTAAGAAAAACACTCAAATCGACTTGAAGCAAGCCGCTGTATATGATATTGCCGGAAAAATAATCGAATCTTTCAATTTCGAGAATGTATCGGCTAGTAAAGTTGTAGATCTATCGAATCTGTCTTCAGGAGTATATTTTATCTCGATTAGAACGCAAGATGGTTCGATTATCACAAAAAAAATTGTTTTGTATTAATTAGCGCAATTATTTCTCGGAACAATTAAAATGCCTTATCGATAGCCGATAAAATAACTTAGGTGGTTATTTTGCTTGGATTCCAAGATCTTTTGAATCGTTGCATGAATACTAAAACGCAGACGACAGACGTTGACATTCCCATCAAAACCATTGAGAATAGCATGATAAGAACTCCGGCATTGTAATTAAGTCCCCATCCCGTTAACATTTCCTGGGCAAACACAGTATCGATTTGATACATATATACGGCCATAAAGAAAGTGAAGATGATGGTGGCAATGGCACCGCTTAAGAAACCGGCCTGCCATAGATCTTGATATTCATTCCCTGGTTGTTTTTTCATTTGGGTTTGAATGGCTCTATATATCCCTCCTCCAAAAAGGACAGCATTCAGAATACTAAAGGCCGGATATTCGTGCCAGCCGAATAGTTTCATCATTAGAAAATAGGCAATTAGTGACATTGCAATTATAAATCCGTATTTCAAATAAATTTTTAACATGGCTCAAAATTTTGATTCTATGACAATATGTTAAAAAATAACCGGGGCATAGTGCTCTTTAACAATGTTTAACTTATTATTAAAATAATTAAACAAAAATTTGAATAGTTTTGAGAATGAAAAAAAAGAAATTCAATCCAATAAGGGAAATCGTTGCAGATATGCATACCGACGGAGTACGATTTGACGAACGAGTATTGGCCGCCATTAGAGCCAATAAGAATAATGATAATCAAGAAAATTCAGTAGAATTATCTTAGTTCTTCGATCAATTGGTTTTAAGCCAAAATACTCTCGTGTCCCGAATCTTTTATGAACAGGCAGGAACTTTTGGTCTTTTCGGTCATCTCCTTAACAAATTCAAAATTCAAATCGGCATGCATACCAAAAATGTTCAGATCGGCATGTGGGGCATTTGAAACGATGCTTCTGAAATCTCCCACATATACTTCGGTTAGCGTATCGGGTAGCCGGGCTAAGTTGATAAGTTTGTCCATATATTCCATGGCATTGGCCTTTTCAGATTCGTCATTGAGCACCATCACCAACCGTATCTGAGCCTTCCAGTTCTTTTTTAACTTATAAGCAATTAAGGTGGAGAGATCGAGATTACCAATATCCCAACCTAAACTCCAATTTCCTTTCCGGTCGCTAATCCATACGTTAATGGTATTTCTTTGTCCAAGAAGAGCCGTTGGATGTGATTGATATAATAGCACTCCAATTTCCAACCGAATACATTCTTTAATTACCGGCCGAAGTTCGGTCTCGTATTGATCGTGTTGCTGAAGATTTAGAAATACAATATTTGGTCTGAAAAAGGCACCCAGCAATGCTTGATTCCCGTAATTTACCCCTTTGGCAAAATCGGTGGTGTTGATGATGGTCCAGGAAGAGAAAACTCCCTGGTCCCGGAATGATTGAGCCAAAGTTTCGAGGTTTTCGGACATCTTTGAGCCTTCGGAAGTTGACTCAATTCCCAATAATTTTATAGAGCCTTTCGGACTCGCAATATTCCGAAGAAATTGGAAATTTCCACGCGCTCCCGACAAGTCACGCACCGGCACCATTAAATTGGGTTTCCAGGCACGCTGCTGCATTTTTTTCATTCCCCAGGTATGCTTAGCGGCCCATTCAGCAAAAGAAACAAATAGCCCAGAACGTACATCCTCAAAAGGGGTTTCCAGGTTTTGCCTGGAGAGGTACCAATACACAGCTAATACGATAGCAATAGTAATTAAACTAATGGTTGGATTTATAATAAACATGGCTAGTACCGACGAGACAAGTCCCAACCACGGAATCCATCTTTTTACTTTAAATATAGGACGATAACTTATAAGTCCGAGGTTTTGTTCAATGATCACCACAATATTGATCATGGCATAAGTCACCAAAAAGAAAAGTGTTACCAAGGGTGCCACAGCATTTAAATTACGCAATAACATGGTTGCGAATATTAATATCCCGGTAATAATCATGGCATTGCGCGGTTGACCATTACTACTTTGCCCTGCCAAAAAATTTGATTTGGGAAGAACCTTATGTTGTCCCATGGCAAAGAGGATTCGGGAAGAACCAACAAGCGATGCCAGAGCCGAGGAAAACGTAGCGCCAAGAATTCCGGCAATGATGAGCGGACCCACATATGCTTTGTCAATAATTATATTGTAGTTTGAAATAAGATCTTCGTGGGAAGCGGTTCTTGCCAACCAAAATGCCAGCAACATATAAATAACGAAACTCACTCCAATGGCCCATAAGGTTCCCACAGGAATACTTTTTCTGGGGTCTTTCAGTTCACCCGACATATTTGCGCCTGCCATGATACCCGTCGCTGCCGGGAAAAAAACCGCAAATACGATCCAAAAACTACTTCCTTCGAAGTTATTTTCTGCAGAGCCCTCAAAGCTTCCCCATTTTAAGGCTTCGCTAGTGGCTATTTGCATAGAACCGTCATAGGCTGCCAGTACGATAGAAACCAAGGAAGCCACTATGACCACCATGATGAGGTATTGTATTTTGATGGCGAGATTCGCACTTATGTATGCGATAGTAATAAGTCCGGCGAAAACGCAGATATCCACCAAAAAAGCATTGTGTTCGGGGAAAATACCCAACCAACCTTCTCTAAATCCGAAGATATACATGGTTACAGCCAGACCCTGCGAGATGTATCGCGGAATGCCCAGACTACCACCAACTTCAAGTCCTAAGGATTGCGATATGATGGCGTAGGCACCTCCGGCTCCAATACGAATGTTAGTTGTAATGGAAGACATCGACAATGCCGTACAAAGAGTAATGGCAAAAGAAATGATGATAATAAGCCAAGCACCAAGGAGGCCGGCGTTTCCAACAACCCATCCCATACGCAAGTACATTATAACACCGAGAATGGTGAGCAGTGTAGGGGTAAATACACCACCAAATGTTCCAAATTTTTTAGCTTTGTCGTTGGATGTTTCCATGTCTAATACAATATTAACATAAATAGATGACACCGTGATCGCATGGGTTTTGTTATCTTTATTTTCATAAATCTGTAAAACATGCTCAGGTTAAAAATTATAAGATTAATTGTCACTGTATTCGTCTTTTTAGGCGCTACTTCGATGAAGGCACAGGACTCGATTAAGTGGATGACTTTTTCTGAAATGGAAACAGCCATGGAAAAGGAACCTAAAAAAGTATTTGTTGACTTTTGGACTTCTTGGTGCGGTTGGTGTAAACGCATGGACGCGACTACCTTCAAAGATCCCGAAATTGTCACCTATATCAACGAACATTTTTACCCGGTAAAATTTAATGCCGAAGAAAAAGAAACCATCACTTTTCGAGGAACGGAATTTAAGTTTAAGGCTGTGGGACGTAGAGGGTATAACGAATTGGCATATCAAGTCTTGAGTGGAAAAATGAGCTACCCTAGCTACTCGTTTTTGGAGGAAGAATCGGTTCAAGTGATTACTACGGTTAAGGGTTACCAAGAACCTGATCAACTTTTACCTATTTTGAAATTCATTGGGGATAAACATTACAAAAACACTTCTTGGAAGGCTTACAAAAGCACTTTAAAAAGTGATTAGAACCTCTTCTTTCAGTAAAAATTCGACAAAATTGTTGCCTAGGCGAAACTCGATTTAAGTTGGTTCCCCGTTTTTCTTGTTATATTAGTCGTAACCCAAATCAATTTAACCATGAAAGTTATAGCCAAATCCTTTCAGAAATTAGCCCTTTTCCTCGCATTTTTATTAATGCTTCAAGGTTGTACCGTTTACAAAGGTTCTATTACTTTGGAAGAAGCCGTTCAACTTCAGAAGAAAGTAAAAGTAACAACTTCTGAAAATGAAAAACCCTACGAATTCGCCTATATCGAAGATAGAAATGGCGATTATGTCGGACTTCCTGCCCGATACAAGCAGTATGGAGAAGTAGAACTTCAGAAAGATAAAATCACAGAAATCAAGGAACACGATAAAACCATGTCCACGATTATCACTTTTACACCCATTGCGATTATTGTGGCACTGGGAGTGGTACTTTTTACCAATGAAAGTGAAAATTAAAAACCCAACTTAAAAAGTCGGGTTTTTGAAATCTAGGATGAATGAGTTACTTTTTGCGAACTTTTCGGTCCAATTGACCTATCGTAACAAACTTCATATCCCTCAATGCTAATCCATCTTCGACGGCTTTTTGCTGAGCTGCAGTCATTTCAGATCCATCTCCTTCATAATTCGCGAACATCTGGTCGAAGTCTTTGAACATATTAACAGTCAAGTGAGATGAGTAGGTATCACTTCCAATAGGAGAAATAAATCGCAATAGACTCCATGAACCTTTCGCACCGGCGTCAACCATTCTCTGATGGCCTGGCATAAAAACTTCCATTTCGGCTTTTTCATATTTGGAATATTTGCCTAATTCAACTTTCATCCAATCGAAGGTAGCAACAGTCCCAACATCAATTTCAAAGTCGTCTTCGGTAGCTGCGATCATTTCCATGTAAATGCGTACTGCCAGGTCTCTAGTGTCTGCTGCGCTGTTAAGCTTTTTGTCCAATTCATTTTCTGACATGTTTGGATAGGCAGCTTTCGCGGCTTCCCATAGTCCACCTCCTTTAAACATAGCTGTTTTATTATTAAACAAGGTTACAACGGCATATTGATGCCCCTGGTTTTCGCCGCCTGGCATTAATCGCCATAGATCCCAGCCAATTATGTTTCCGTTATTGGCTCTTTGTTGATGGATTTTTTCCCAGAATGCCTCTGTTTCATTGTAGTCGGATTCCTGAGTGTTATCGACCTTCATTAGTTCAACAATTAGATAAAGTTTGTCCTGTGCATGAGAAAAATTAAACACAAGAAGTGCTGTTAGAAAAATGAGTGATTTTTTCATATGAAATGGTTATTGGTTACAGATTTTGATGCCTATTTCATTGAAATAGACAACCATATAACAAATAGCTAGGTCAACATAGATAAAGAGAGCAGAAAAGGCGAGAATTACAACTTATAAAAAGTTGAAAAACAGATAGTTAAATATACAAAAAATATAATTTCTACAATATAAAAGCTTTGTGTCATTATAATAATTAGATATTTATGATAAAAATAACACCCTCTTAATCAATTAATTAATAAATTCATCATTCGGTTAATCCGAACAACAACTAACCTTTAAATTATGAACCACAAAAATTCGATTCTCCTGCTATGCATTTTATGCTCCTTAAGTGCGTTCGCTCAATCTTCTTATAAGGTCTCAGGTAAGGTTACCGATACTAATGGCGAAGGTGTAGCTTTTGCCAATGTTTTACTACTGAAAAGCGCCGACTCCACATTGGTGAAGGGAGCTTTGGCCACCGATCTAGGTGATTATGTGATTGAAGATATACCGGAAGGCGTTTATTACATTCAAAGTACGGTATTAGGGTTTCAACCTGCGGAAACGGCGCCGTTTAACCTGAATTCCGATAAAGCAATTGAGACGCTTGTTCTAGCCGAAGGAGAGGCCTTGGACGAAGTAGTTGTCAAAGCCGCCAAACCCTTATTTACACAAAAGGTGGATCGTTTGGTAATCAATGTGGAAAGCAGCATCGTTTCATCGGGAGGTACCGCATTGGAAGTTTTGGAACGTTCGCCCGGTGTGGTTGTAAATAGGCAGAACAATAACATTTCAGTAGTTGGAAAGGATGGGGTTGTCGTAATGATAAACGGAAAAATAAGCTATGTGCCTGCTTCTTCCATCGTCCAAATGTTGGAAGGGATGAGTTCCGATAATATAGAGTCGATAGAATTAATTACTACACCTCCTGCTAATTTTGATGCGGAAGGAAATGCTGGTTTCATCAATATCGTTTTGAAAAAAACGTCCGATTTAGGTCTTAATGGATCTTACTCTTTTTCGGCAGGATACGGAAAAGGCGAAACTACCAATGACAATATCAATTTTAATTACCGTAAGAATAAAGTGAATCTCTTCGGAAGTTATTCCTTCTCTCTCGATAAGCGGGCTCAGGTTTTTGGGGCGAGTAGGGAGTTCTTCAGCAATGACACTTTGTTTTCAACCAATACGATCACCGATAGAGAACCCACTCAAAGAAATCACAATCTAAGATTGGGCTTCGATTATCAGATTTCAGAAAAAACCATCATGGGGATACTTTTAAACGGCTTTGACAATCGTTGGTCCATGGATGCCTTTAATGAAAGTTTCGATGCTGTGAACGGGGTGCCCACCTCTTTCGTAGACATCGCTAACGATGAAATCAATCAATTAAAACACTTCGGCGCGAATTATAACATAAAGCACGATTTTACTGAAAACGAATTCATAAGCTTTGATATCGACTACTTATTTTATGAATTTGACAACCCTACGAATTATTCAAATATGTTTTTCGATGCTGATCGAGAGTTTTTAATGACCGAACTTTTAAGAAGCGGGAAAGAGACTCCCATTACTACCTGGGTTGGTAAATTGGATTATAGCAATAGGCTGAGTGATAAACTGAAAATTGAGACAGGGATTAAAGGAACGAAATCGGATTTCGAAAACGATGTTTCCGTAGAAAATTTGATCAATGGTGATTGGATTTCAGATCCTACACTCACCAATAACAGTGTTTTGGACGAAACCATCTTGGCTGCCTATTTTGCCGGAGATTACACTCTTGATGATAAATGGAGCATGAAAGCGGGACTACGTTATGAATACACAGACTCTCAGCTAGATACCGATACCGAGGGTAAAGTAGTGGACAGACAATATGGTTTGTGGTTCCCTAGTGTATTTTTAAATAGGAAAATAGGTGAGCATTTAAGTATGAATTTGTCTTATTCCAAGCGAATTACGAGGCCTACCTTCAACGATTTAGCGCCATTTGTGATATTTCTGGATCCCAATACCTTTATTTCGGGTAATGCATCATTACAACCGGCTATTTCGAACACATTTAAATACGATATTAGCTATAAGTCCTATTTTCTCTCCTTTCAATATACCAATCAGGATGAGTCGATCGCGAATTTTCAAGAGTCGATTGATGAGGACACAGGCCGACTTATTTTTGAAGCTGAGAATTTGGACTACACTAAAACCTTTTCCATTATAGCAGGAATTCCTGTAAAACTTTCCAATTGGTGGCGAACACAGAATAATGGATCGTTTATTAGACAGGCGGTTCGCTCATTTTATAACGGGGAGGCCATCGAACAGGATTTAACCACATTTTCTTTTAACAGCACACATTCATTTAAGGTTTCCGATAGCTTTTCGGTGGAATTGTCAGGGTTTTATAATGGTGCCGGATTCTTTGGTTCTGCGACCTATGATGCGGTGTATGGTATGAATATTGGACTTCAGAAGAAATTTAGCGAGAAATGGGGTACGCTGCGTTTTTCAGTAAATGACCTCTTAGATTCCATTGAATTTACAGGTGGAACCGATTTACCCGAACAAAATATACGAACCGAAAATTTGTTTGACTTCAGTAATCGCACCTTTACACTTACATACACCAGAAACTTTGGAAATAAAGAGCTAAAATCTTCTAGAAATAGAGAAACAGGCTCGGAAGATGAACGTCGAAGGGTGAACTAATACTAAACACAACGTCTTGCAAGTCAATGGCTTGATTATGACCGCCGTCATTGTATAATAACTTTTCTGAAAGTAATTTTATAGAATAACCTAAATAAATTATTTGATATGAAAAAGTTAGTATTGGTACTATTTGTTTTGGGACTTACCAGCCCTATTTTTGCTCAAAATCCCATTGAGCTGAGTGAAGTATTCATTACCGCAAAGAATTACAAGTATTTAAGTTCGGTGGACAATTCTGAAGCACCGGTTTCGGTAAAAACTCTTGAGCGGGAAGCGGCCGTTTTTAATGCGAAAGAACACAGTGATTTGTATGTAGACAATTTTAACACTTACAATGTTTCCTTTTACATTCCAGACGGTAAAATAGTTGCCTTATACGATGGCGACGGAAATATCATTAAAACAATCGAACGTTTTAAAAATGTACAACTACCTGAGGATGTTCAAAATTCAATTCGCAAAAGATTTCCACAGTGGGAAGTGGTGAAAGATGTATATGAAGTAAAATATACTGAAACTAAGGGAGCCAAGAAGCTTTACAAAGTGAAACTAAAAAATGGCAACGAAACCATTCGTGTAAAAATAGACGAATACGGAAATTATATGTAGAATACACCACCTAAAAAAAAGGAAGCCATCGCTTCCTTTTTTTTTATTCTATACGTTTGTAATTCTCAGAAACATAGCGATTGCCATCGGAGTCAAGGTTTATCTGACTGTAATAATGGTCGTCGATTTCGAGTAAGAATCTGAAAACCTGAACGGTATCTACAATCTTCATCATCGAATTGGATGCGTATTCAAGTTGTTCCTCCAAATATTCCCCATTCAAATTATAGGTTCCATATCCAAACCATTCGTCGCTATCCACAGGATTGAATCGAGACCACATCACTTTACCACGACTGTACATCTTCACTTGCCTATAACCGTCCAAATTGTAGAGTGTGTCCTGTACTTCATTATTTTCGTAAATAAATTGATGCTGAAGTTCCCAAACTCCTTCAAGGGAGTGGAGTGAGTTTAATTTGTGATCGGCGGAAGCGGAAATGCATATGACAGCGACCAAAATTCCGCAAACTATTAGGCTTATTTTTTTCATGATTAAGAACGTTTAGGTTGATAATTAATCAATTAACACAAATAAGATACAAAAAATAGTTCTACGATGATAAATTTGAGGTCTTACTTTCTTCTGTTCGGGCATTAATTATTGCCGAAAAATCGTGAATTATTTTTCCCAAGTTGAATTTAGAATATTTCCTAGCAGCAGTTCAAAGAGTAAAATTACCCACTGAACGAAAACCCTAATGTTGGGCGTGCATATTATTTTAGGGTTCGACTTTAGAGAGTTATATTTGTGAAGTAATTAATTGATTAATAAAGTGTTAATCGATTTTTTTCATATTAAAATATATTGGTTAGTTTTTTAAACCTCCTTTAAGGCACTTGTGTTTTGGGGAGGTTTTTTCAGTTGAAAGACAATTTGTTCTCCTATAAACAAATCGTAATTTTTTGTCCCATTTCAAGTAATTCAAAATGATAAAAAACCCTAGTGGTTTTTAAAATTAATTTGTTGCCGTTCAATTTACGAATAATGAAAAGCCTCCAATGATGAAAAAATATCCCGAAGGAAGTCGTCCGTCCGACTTAAAAGCACCTCCTAATCGAACAACGGATGAAATCATTTCTTCCATGAAGTCAATTAATGATCAAACTCTATTTAAGGTTATAATTGATGTATCCTCGATGAAATAATTTTCAAGGTAATTCTGTATCTTTCTGCTTGAAAAAATTGATATGATTTCAGAAATTATTCGATCTCGCCGGGCCGTTTATCCTATTCAGTATAACGGTGCGACCATTTCAGAAAAAGAAGTAAAGACGATTTTAGAATCTGCCAACTGGGCTCCTACGCACAGACGGACAGAACCCTGGCGATTTAAAGTATTTCATTCTATAGAAGCACGACAAGGATTATCCGAATTTTTAGGTGAAAAATACCGGGAAACGGTGCAGCCCTTTTCCGAAGTAAAACACAAAAAAGTCATGGAGAAACCCTTACAATCGGGTTGTGTACTGGCTATTTGTTTTCAGAGAGATCCCAAAGAATCGGTACCCGAATGGGAGGAGATTGCAGCCACAGCCATGGCGGTTCAAAATATGTGGCTCATGGCTCATGAGATGAAAATTGGTGCTTATTGGAGTTCACCTGCTTTAAAAAATTATTTGCATGAATTGGTTCCTTTCGATGGGGGAGAGAAATGTTTGGGGTTCTTTTATATGGGAAAATACGATGGAGAATTGCTCGAAGGAGAACGTAAAACACCTATAGAAGACAAAACAGTATGGATTTAAAATAGCACTTCTCGATATTCCCAAAAAACCAGGTATAGGAAGATAAACAGATAAACTACTGTCGCAAAAAACTTGATAAAGGTAGATGCTAGAAATCCGAAGAAGGATCCTATTGCAGCTTTAAATGCCTGAGGGCCTTTGGTGTCGTTAAAAACCAACTCACCCACTAGTGCACCCACAAAGGGACCAATCAAAATCCCAAATGGAATAGGAGCGATTAAACCTATTACAAGTCCGATGGTAGTCCCCCACGCACCTGCACGACTGCCTCCAAATTTTTTAGTTCCTACAGCTGGAATAATATAATCGAGTATATAAATGGCGATGGCGACGACGCCCGTCACTACGAGTAAGGTCCAATCGAATTCTAGAGAAGGGGCGAAGTATAAAACAATTAGTCCTGCCCAAGAAATTGGTGTGCCGGGGATTACGGGTAAAATGCTTCCTAAGATGCCAACTAACATAAGTAGAAAGCCAATCACTACAAAAATTAAATCCATACGCAGGGCATTGGACGTGCAAATTACGAATACGTTACAAATAACTACCAGCGAAACCTATTAATAACTCTGTTTTGTTAAATTGAAAACTAACCCTTCGGTTTTTTTATTTCTGAATTACTGTAGTTTAAAATTTGTACTTTTCGGTAGTTATTACGGTGCATGAAAATTCTATTGGCGATTTGTGTTTTGTGTTTATGTACTTCTTGTGAATATTTCAAGACAAAAAAAATGTCTTCCGATGTGTTCTATGAAGAAGAAATGAATTCTATTGAATGGGAAGACGTCGATCAATACCCGGCTTTTTCGGTATGTGAACAAATTACCGAAAAACCCGAGCAAAGAGAATGCTTCACAAACACCATAAAAGAACGCTTATATCTAAAGCTAATCGATAAAAACTTAAGTGTCAACAAAGATATTTCCGATACCGTGCTTATAAAATTTCATATTAGCAACAGTGGAAAACTAAAAGACAAGAAGATAATTATGGATAGTCTTTTAAGAGCAGAAATTCCTCTATTAGAAAAGTGGTTGGTTGAAAGTATAGATTCCTTACCTCGGTTGACTCCTGCCTATAAACGCGGTATTCCGGTTGCAACCGAATTTAAATTACCTATTGTTATCCAATCGGAAAAATCTACAAATTAAACTTGTAGCCAATAACGAAATCGGTAGAGAAGTCCCCATTATCTTCCAGATTTAGCGCAAGTATATCGTACAGGCCTAAGGTGATATATCCATTTTTCATGGCAATATCGGCACCAATTCCGAAGGCAAAGGGCGCTTGAAATTCACCCCCCGAACCGGAAAACGAATCATCGGTATTGCCATCATTGTCCGGATCTGGAATATTTGACTTTAAATATGCGTAATCTGAGATTTTAGTGTTCACGAAAATATCAACGGCATCCGATTTCACAAACTTGAAACGATAATTAACCGATAATTGAGAAGAAGAAATATCGTGATCGGTACTGGAAAATATTTGTCGGAACTGAAACACCACACTATGACGTTTCAACTTCACGTCGTCAATAAGTTCGAAATCAACTCCGGCTTGGGGTAATAATGTGTTTTGCGGATTTACAAAATAGACATAGTTCGTCATTCCGGCAAAAACTCCTAATCGCGTTTTTAGTTTAACCACTTCGGCCGTGCCTGCATAATTTGGATCCACTTGTAGGTTGTATGTTTCGTGAAACTTGCGCAAGCTCACTTTTGTGAGTTTTACTTTTTCCACAGGCACCGGATTGTCGGCAGTGAGCAATCGAAGTACATCTTTGTATTCCTCCTGATATTTGCCATTCAATTGTGAATTCTTCAACTCCACAATTTTGTCCCCTTTTTTGGTGAAGTAACGATACTCACCATCGATAATGTTCCACAATAAGGTTAGTTCCCCTTCAGTCTCTAACTTCAAAGTATAAGTTTGACCGTCGACCGTATATTGGCCTTGAGCAAAAGAGTTAATTGCAAAAAGGAAGGCAGTAAGTAAAAGCAGGCGTTTCATAACGTATTGATTTGGTAGGCTAAAGGTAAAAAAATAATTGAATTCGTTATTTTCGGAAGGCTCGCCCCTTCCAACTGTACTTACCGAAAAGGCTTCCAAAAACTACCCACACACTAACAAGGGGATAGGCTAAGGCACTTAAAAGGAACTTCCCAACAGATATATTTTTACGCAGTGTCGAAGCCATTATTCTCAAAACCACAAAATCCATAACAATTTTTGTGATAACCATACTCAATAGCCACCATTGATATTCACCATAAGTTCGAATCATCAAAAAAGCGAGAATAAAACACAAATTTGCCAGAAAAACGATCCATCCTAATAATTTTGCCAGGGCATTCGGTTGTTTGGAGGTTTTGGAGGCCCAACGAATTCTCTGACTTACAATTTCCTTTAAAGTATCCTCACCGGTAGTAATCACCGTCGCCTCTGCCGACTTTAAATAAAAAAGTCTTTTTGGGTACTTTGCGCTCACTTTTTCCATCAAAAAGATGTCGTCTCCGCTGGATACATGATTGTTCCCTTCGTAACCCTTAACTTCTTGAAATACCTCTTTGCGATAGGCCATATTCGCCGCATTACAAAGAAAAGGTCGCTTCCAACCAAATCCGGCCATAGATGCAGCTTGAAGGCTTAGTCCGTCTAAAAATTGATAGTAATGCTCAAAACTTCCTTTTTCGGAATATAGAATGGGTCCGAAGATCATTTTCGGTTGTTTTTTTCTAACACCTTGGTCGATACGATTAAGCCAGTTTAAAGGTAATTGACAATCGGCATCGGTGGTGACTATCCAATCGTTATTTGCTAATTTATTCCCCAATGTAATTGCGTCTTTCTTGGGTGACCCGGACTCTATTTGGTTGTTAACGATGCGCAGATTTAAAGGATTTTCTCGAGTATTATTTTCAAACGCTTGAATTACGTTTTCCCAATCATCGGTGGAACCATCGTTGATGAGGATTACTTCATATAAGTTCTTTGGGTAGTTTAGATCGTGTAAACTTTTCAGTAAAGTGGATAGATTTTTTTCTTCATTTCTGAAAGGGATAAGGACACTAAACTCAGTTCGAGGGAGTTCTATTTCCGCAGTAAAAAAAGGCAACTTTTGAATACCAATGGCGATCCAAATCATTGAAAGGATGTACAGCACTATGATAGAACCAACAATGTAGATCATGATTTCGGGAGTCGGTAGGTTAGAATATAATAGCTCCCCCATAAGGCTGGCAAAACGAAATTTAATAGCCACATTGATAAAACGACACACAATACCGGCCATTCATTGACTCCAATAAGTGAGAAGAGCCAAACTGCGACTCCCCCACGAATTACGACATCTAAAAGGAGTATGGTTGGAGCCAAGGAAACTAACAAATACATGGCGTAAATAAGAGGAAGAGCCTTGAACCAGGAAATATCAATTCCGAAGTAATTCAATAAGACTAAAAACAGGCTCGAAAACACGAGGTATCGGAGAAATGAGAAAAGTATGGTTTTGAATTTTACTGAAAAAGGCAACTCCATAAAGAAAGTCGCGATCCGATTCAAACTAAGCCCTTTAAAGACCAAACTTTTCTTTCTAAAAATGTACATAAGAATTGCGACTATGAAAATTCCGATGACACCCATTCCTAATTTTGTGTTTGAAAATGGAAGGTCTAGCGAAACGGCAAGGTAAATTAAGGCCGGAAGCCCGAAGACAATAGTAACCAACAACTGACTCAAATTCGAAAAGAGATTTAGCGTTAACACTCTCTTCTGAAATTTTCTCTCAAAGTAAATCGCTTTTGCCCCGTATTCGCCCACTCGCATGGGTGTGATCATAGAAACTGTAAAGGCCGATAAACACTGTCTTGCCGCTTGCCGGAAGCTTATATTTGTGAGGGTTCCTGCAAGGGATTGCCACTTCAGAATTTCGAAAATCCAATTCATCATTGCCATAAGAATAAATACAGCGATAAGGAGAACGTTCCCACCTTCCAATGAGTTTAGAAAATCCGATAAGGATACGCTATGGGAATCTGTTAGTTTGTGATAGATGTAAAGGAATGTAGCCGTTAGTAGGAAAACTTTTAGGGCAATCAAGCCATATTGCTTAGATTTGTGGGAAAGGGCTATCATACGAAGCTAAAATACACAATCTTTTAACAGGGAATGACTTCAGAAAAGATCATATTAGGGATTGACCCGGGAACTACTGTGATGGGTTTTGGGCTAATTCAAGTAAAGGGTAAGGAGATGAAGTTTCTTCAGTTAAATGAACTAAAGCTATCGAAATATGATGATCATTACGTTCGGTTAAAGCATATTTTCGAACGCACCATAGAATTGATCGAATCATTTCATCCCGACGAAATTGCAATTGAAGCGCCCTTTTTTGGTAAAAATGTTCAATCCATGCTAAAACTGGGAAGAGCTCAGGGAGTCGCCATGGCAGCAGGCCTTTCCAGACAAATACCTATTACCGAGTATTCTCCCAAAAAAATTAAAATGGCGATTACCGGAAACGGTAATGCAAGTAAAGAGCAGGTAGCAAAAATGCTACAAAGTATCTTAGACTTAAAGGAACTTCCTAAAAATCTGGATAGTACGGATGGGCTTGCTGCTGCTGTTTGTCATTTCTACAATGCAGGAAAAATTCAGGCGGGAAAAAGCTACACCGGTTGGGCTGCATTTGTAAAGCAAAACGAAGATCGAATCGATTGATTTTGGATTCCGAAGAGACATATTGTAAAAATTGCTCAGCGTCTACTCATAGCACCTATTGCAGTGAATGTGGACAAAGGGCAAGAGTAGGTGCCATAACGATAAAGGAAACTTTTGGCGATCTGGCAGCCTCTTTGTTTTCATTGGAAGCACCTATTTGGCGGACACTAAAATTACTATTTACCAATCCCGGCCGATTGTTTCGTGAGTTTTTGGCGGGAAAGCGAAAGCAATATTATAAACCGGTTACATTTTTTATACTTACCAGTTTTATTTATTTGTTGCTTCGAAGTTGGATAGATTACGATCCTTTTAGGGATTCTACTGTGGTGATAAATGATTCTGGAACTTCACAAAATCTTACGGATGCCAGAACCTTCATGATTACTCATATTGATAAATTCCTATTTGTCTTTGTTTTTAGTTTGGGAATATTCTTAAAACTTTTCTTTTATAATCAAAGGAGGCTGGCCGAATTCATCGCTATTAGCTTTTACCTGCTGGGAGTTTATACGCTGTTTGTAACACTCAATATGTTTTATGTCCAATATATTGATGATCTCCAATTTTTAGGAATGCTCGCCATGTGGTTATACTTTATCCTAAGTATGGTTTCCTTTTTTCAGAAACGTAAAATAGTGGTGGTTCTTAAGTCATTTTTTGTTTTCTTTTTCGCTTTTCTGGTGTATGTGTTTATCGCCTTTGGACTGTCCTACCTAATCGTTTCATTTTTCTAAAATGGCCGGAATTTATATACATATCCCATTTTGTAAACAGGCCTGCCATTACTGTGATTTTCACTTTTCCACTTCGCTAAAGAAGAAAGGTGAATTGATAGATGCTATTTGTGATGAATTATCTCTTCGGAAAAGGGAACTGAATAGAAGGATTGAAACCATTTATTTTGGGGGCGGAACACCAAGTTTGTTGACTTCGGAAGAACTTTCAAAGATTTTTGATTCCATTTATAATGCATATGATATTTCCGGAGACCCTGAAATTACGCTCGAGGCAAATCCCGACGATCTTTCCGAAGAAAAAATAAAGGAATTGGCCGATAGTAGGATTAACCGTTTAAGCATTGGTATTCAATCTTTTTTCGAATCGGATCTCAAACTAATGAACCGCGCTCACAATGTGGTAGAGGCGCATGAAAGTATTCTTCTCGCAGAAAAATATTTCGATAATTACAGCATTGATCTTATTTATGGAATTCCTGAACTGAGTAACCAACGCTGGACCGAAAACTTAAATAAAGCAATCGATCTCGATGTTCCGCATTTGTCCTGTTATGCGTTAACGGTAGAACCGAAAACAGCCTTAAAGAAATTTATCGAAAAGGGAATTATTCCACCTGTCGAAGACGAAGTCGCCATGGAGCACCATCGAATTCTTTTGGAACGAACCGAAGCAGCGGGCTATGAAAATTATGAATTCTCAAATTTTGGTAAACCAAGCTATTTCTCAAAAAATAATATGGCGTATTGGCAAGGCAAACCTTATCTGGGAATTGGTCCCTCAGCCCATAGTTACTCCGGAAAGGAGAGAAGTTGGAATGTCGCTAATAACTCTAAGTATATCCAAACTATTCAGCAGAAAAAACTACCTATTGAAAGAGAAGTTCTTACCATAAAAGACCGTTATAATGAATACGTGATGACCCGATTACGTACTTCAAACGGGATCATTTTAAAAGAAATAACGGAATTATTTGGAGATTTTTACCTTTCTTACCTCTTAAAACAGGCGCAATCGCACCTAGTAGCTCATCGTTTGTATCGAGATGATGAGGTGCTTAAAGTGACTAAAAAAGGTAAGTTTTTAAGTGATGGGATTGCATCCGATTTGTTTTTACTTAATTTAGAAGATCGTTCCATAGCTTGAAAGCAACTATTAAAATAAAAGAGGAATTATTTACGGTCGATTTATCCGATCCGATAGATATTTCCATACCAATGAAGGCGTCGAATGAGAATCCTTCGGCCTGGTATTTAAAACCCCCGGCTATCAAACCTGTTCAATTGGAAGAATGGATTGGAAGTGTAGAGGCTGGTGCGGCAGTAAATTTTAATAATATTTGGTTTAATCCGCATGCTCATGGAACTCACACCGAATGCTTAGGTCATATTACCAAAGATTTTCATTCTATTAATGATGCCATAACCAATTTCTTCTTTACCGCCGAACTTATTTCGGTTGCACCCGAAGATCATGGAGTGGATCGGATTATTTCGTTGGATCAAATAAAAGATTTGTTGAATGGTACAAATCCGCAGGCGGTGATCATTCGAACCTTACCCAATACCGAAGACAAACTTTCTAAGGATTACTCTCACACTAACTGGCCCTATATTTCGGAAGCGGCGGCCGTATATTTGCGAGAATTGGGCGTAGAACATTTATTAATTGATCTCCCTTCGGTGGATAAAGAAAAAGATGATGGACAGCTTCTGGCACATCGCGCTTTTTGGAATCATCCGGATAACCCCAAAAGGGGATCGACCATCACCGAATTCATCTATGTCGATAATAAGGTGGTCGATGGTACTTATTTATTAAATCTTCAAGTGGCCCCTTTTCATAATGATGCGGCACCTAGTCGTCCTGTACTTTATCAATTTATTTAATCATGAAGTTTGAATTCAAATTCCTTTCGGTTTGGTTGTTTTTGTTTGGCTTATTGTGCTCAATAAATTTATATGCACAAGATTACGAACGTGTGGATGCGACCATACAATTGTATCCGGACAGATTTAAATCGGCAGAGGAACTTTCGAGATTTATCGAACGGGATTTTACTTCCGAAGAAAATAAAGTTAGGGCTATTTACGGTTGGATTATTAATAATGTGGCCTACGAACCCGAGGAATACGAAAAGTTCAATTTCAATTTCAAAAACTTTAGGGAGCGCAATGAAAAAGAAGAAAAAACAAGAAAAAAAGTAATTGCACGAACCTTGCAAAAGGGAGTTGCAGTATGTGAAGGTTACGCCATGTTATTTGAAAGATTGTGCGAATTACAGGGCATCTCCAATTATTTGGTGAGAGGGGATATAAAGTCGAATTTCAACGATATTGGAAGATCTTTTAAAAATTCACATATGTGGAACGTGGCTGTTATTGATGGTGTATTTATTCGATCCCACTTGGGGAGCTGGAAAATACAGAGATAAATTTGTGAAAGAACCCTCATATTTATATTACAAAACAGCTCCAGATTTACTTGTAAAATCACATTTTCCGCAAATGGTCGAAGATACTTTTTTGGAAAAAAATATGTCCAGAGAGGAGTTTTCGAATTTGCCGTTAATCATTCACCCTGAATTAAAAATCGCAAATGTAATAGAACCCATAGATGGCATCATATCTTCTTTTATAGATGGTGGTGAAGTGTCGTTTCGAATCACCGGTGTAGTGCCTAAAAGTATTTTTTATTCCTTCGGAAAAGATAAAAATCAAGTAGAGTTTTCGACCGATAATGATGAAATTCTGTTCAAAGTACCCTTAGAATTAGGGAGTAAATGGTTACTAATTTACTACGATGACCAACCTGCCCTGGGTTATAAAATTGATTAGCATGAATATTGAAGAGGTTCGCGATTATTGTTTGGCAAAAAAGGGAGTGACAGAGTCCTTTCCATTCGATGAAGTCACTTTGGTATTTAAGGTGATGAATAAAATGTTTGCCTTGGCTAGCTTAGAGAGGAATCCGTTGACGGTAAATTTAAAATGTGACCCCGAGCGATCGGTATCTCTAAGAGAGCAATACGATGGCGAGATTATCCCGGGCTTCCATATGAATAAACTTCATTGGAATACCGTTACCATGGAAGGAAATGTTCCTCGTGATTTAATAATTGAATTGATCGACCATTCATACCAATTAATAATTGATTCCTTACCCAAAAAAACTCAAAAGGAATGGGAGGAATTATGAATAGTTCTGTTTTCTAAATTTTAAGGGACTCGTTCCTTTTACCTCTTTAAATTTACGATTGAAATTTGAAATATTTCGGAACCCACAATGTTCTGCAATTTGTGCAACCGACCAATCGAGTTCACTGCCTAAGAGTCTTGACGCCTCGTCTATTCGCAATTCGTTTAGAAAAGTTATATAAGTTTTACGAGTTCGCTTTTTAAAGTATTTACAAAAAGCATTCTTACTCATCGCAGCTTCTTTTGCAATATCTTCAAGGCTAATTTTTTTTCTGAAATGTGTCATAGTGAACTCATATACCGAGCTCATCCTTTTTCCTTCATTGTCGGTATATCCCAATTCTCGATTGTAATTTGATAATGAATGCTTCTTCGATTTAGAAATAAGTCTCAATATTTCGATAAAATTGATAAATCGTTTCAGTTTTGAAGCCGATTCAAAATTTTCTATTAAGTGGATGAGACTTGTAGACGGCTTTGAAATCTTAAAACCGTTTTCAGCATTTTTGAAAAGAGGCTTGAGTGATTTGAGTTCTTCAGTTTCAAAGAATTGTGAGCCAAATGATTCCTCCGTAAAAAAAATACTCACCATATGCGAAGTATCACTTTTGGAAATATTTGATTTAAACACATGTGGCAAATCGCCTCCTAGAACGAAAATATCACCTTCTTTAAATTGATTAATTGTTTCGCCAACGATCGTTGTTCCTTTACCTTTTTTTATAAAACTAATTTGAATCTCCTTATGTCGGTGAAGAAGATCATAGAAGCTTGCTTGTTTGTCCTCCTGAAAGATTAAAGCATCTCTTTGGGGTTTTGGAATCGTAAATGGAAGTACTCTCATTATTATTAAATACTAACCAAAAATATAATAAAAAGTAGATATTAGGATAATATAGTATAAAAAGCTATTAAATCTCTATTTGTTTAGCGTTGGCAATTCAAATAATTTTGAATAAAATACTTAGTATGAAATTCGAATGGAAGGGCGTCATGCCCGCAGTAACTACCAAATTCACAGAAGATGATGCGTTGGACATCCCAATGTTCGAACATAACCTAAACGCGCAACTAGATGCAGGTGTTCATGGCATCGTATTGGGTGGAACTTTGGGAGAAGCCAGTACCTTGAGTGATGATGAAAAAACAGTCCTCACAAAAGCGGCTGTGGAATTGGTCAAGGAGCGTGTGCCTGTAATGATGAACATAGCCGAGCAATCCACAAAAGGAGCAATTGCTGCTGCCCAGCGAGCCGAAGAGGATGGTGCTTCGGGCTTAATGATGTTGCCTCCCATGAGATATAAGGCGGGTGACAGGGAAACGGTCGAGTATTTCAAGGCGGTGGCCAATAATACTTCATTACCCATCATGGTGTATAACAATCCGGTGGATTATAAAATAGAAGTAACACTTCCCATGTTCGAACAATTGCTGAAATGCGACAATATCGAAGCCGTAAAGGAATCGACACGCGATATTTCTAACATCACTCGTATAAAAAATAACTTTGGAGATCGTTTAAAAATTCTGACCGGTGTTGATACCCTAGCTTTAGAAAGCTTATTGATGGGAGCCGATGGTTGGATTGCCGGTTTAGTTTGTGCATTTCCAAAAGAAACAGTCGCCATTTATGAATTGCAAAGGGTGGGTCGCATTCAAGAGGCACTTGATATCTATCGTTGGTTCCTACCCTTGTTGGAATTGGATATAAACCCTAAATTGGTTCAGAATATTAAATTGGCCGAGGTGGCTACCGAATTAGGTACCGAAATTGTTCGAGCTCCGAGATTGCCTTTAAGTGGAGCCGAAAGAGAACATGTGTTAAAAGTTATTGCCAACGGATTGAAAACAAGACCACAATTACCTAATTATAAAAACTTATAATGCTCGAAATACGACCCACTTGTGAAAACTGCAATAAGAAACTTCCTTTCGATTCTAAGGAAGCCATGATCTGTACTTTTGAGTGTACTTTTTGTAAGGATTGTGTGGAAAACATATTGCAGGAAGTTTGTCCCAATTGTGGCGGTGACTTTGTTTCGAGGCCCATTCGGCCCGTTCATTTGTTGGATAAATATCCGGTTTCGACCAAAATAGTTTTTAAACCTGTGGATGTGGAAGCACATTTAGCTAAAATTTCGAAAAATGATTAACGGTAAAAATTTAATTGGTTTTACTGAAAGTGCAGAAGGAGATAAAACGTTTAGAACCTTTAATCCGAAAGCAAACTTAGAGAACGAATGGCAATTCTACGAAGCCAGCGAAACTGAAATAAATCGTGCCGCGAACTTAGCTTCAAAAGCATTCACTACATATTCTAAAATTTCCGCAGAAAAGAGAGCCGCTTTTCTAAACACAATCGCCGATGAAATTCTTGGCTTAGGTGACACTCTTATTGAAGTGTATATGAAGGAATCCGGTTTGCCGGAAGGAAGAGCTATTGGCGAGCGTGGGAGAACCATGGGACAGTTGAAAATGTTCGCCGAACTAATAAAGACCGAAACTTGGAGAGATTCGATAATCGATGTTGGTAATCCCGGCAGAGAACCACTTCCCAAACCCGATTTAAGACAAACAGCCATTCCTTTGGGACCGATTGTGGTCTTTGGTGCCAGTAATTTTCCATTTGCCTTTTCTACTGCTGGAGGTGATACGGCCAGTGCTTTTGCGGCCGGATGCCCAGTGATTGTAAAGTCGCACCCCATGCATGCCGGTACAGGTGAAATGATTTCACGAG
>JABDKT010000075.1 GCA_013002065.1 Flavobacteriaceae bacterium | reverse complement strand
GTGGAGTAGTTGCCACAGAACTTGGTATTGCCCTAGCCGAACGAGGCCATGAGGTACATTTTATTACCTACAAGCAGCCGGTTAAACTCGAACTACTTTCGTGGAACATACATTTTCATGAAGTTTCTGTGCCGGAATATCCCCTTTTTCATTTCCAACCCTACGAATTAGCTCTTTCCAGCAAGTTGGTGGATATGGTGAAGCTTTTCAAAATCGATCTATTACACGTGCACTACGCTATTCCCCATGCTTATGCGGCTTATATGGCAAAGATGATGTTGGCCGAGGAAGGAATTCACATACCTTTTGTTACAACTTTGCATGGTACGGACATAACTCTGGTTGGAAATCATCCGTTTTATAAACCCGCAGTTACTTTTAGTATAAATAATAGTGACGTGGTAACCTCTGTTTCTGAAAGTTTAAAGGAAGATACCTTGCGTCTTTTCGATATCAAGAATGAGATTTTCGTGGTGCCCAATTTTATTGATATAGGAAAGCACACAAAAACTTTTACCGATTGTCAAAGAGACCTTATGGCAGAATCTCACGAGCGTATCATCACTCATGTGAGTAATCTAAGACCGGTAAAGCGTATCAAAGACGTGATTGAGGTATTTTATCGTGTTCAGCAGGAAATTCCAGCCAAATTAATGATCGTAGGTGAGGGGCCGGAGAAGGAAATGGCAGAAAAAATGTGCCAGGATCTCGGTGTTGAAAATCAGGTGGTTTTCTTCGGAAATAGCAATGAAGTGGACAAAATCTTGTGTTTTAGTGATTTATTCATTCTTCCTTCGGAAAAGGAGAGTTTTGGTTTAGCTGCATTGGAAGCTATGGCTACCGGAGTGCCAGTTGTGTCTAGTGATGCCGGCGGACTTTCAGAAGTAAACATACAAGGAGAGAGTGGTTATTTGAGTCCGATAGGCGACGTAGAGACCATGGCCCAAAATGCGCTAAAAATATTACAAGACCCAGCTACACTTCAAGAATTCAAGAAGAAAGCCAAGGCAGTAGCTAGCAAATTCGATACGGAAAACATTGTACCTATTTACGAGGAGATTTACGAAAAAGCTTTAGAACGTATTCCCGGATAATTAAAGGGATACTATCAATCCCGGATCGACAGGAGTGCTCAATTGAGAAAGACTGGTTTGATCTAGAAACGGATTTGAAAATAATTTCGCCATGCGCTTTGATAAAAAGGCCGATCGAATGTCCATCCACTTTTGCATATCACCGCCAAACATGTGTTGAACCAAATTTGGAAAATCCCATTTGGCATTTTTACCCCAATGAATGGTAAAAGGAATATTATTGGCTTGCAAAACTTCGATCATGCGTTTCGAGTAATTTTCTAAACTCATAATCCCATCCGATTCTTTCCATTGAATACCGTCGATTTCAATCATACAGGTAACGGGAAATCGTGTGAAGGCTAAAGTTGCATCCGATTTCTTCACAAATCGCATCGCAAATATCCCCGGAATAGGTCCCTCGTCCTTGGTTAGCTTTGTGAGCACCTCTAATGCTTTACCCGAATCTTTATGATCTACACCAAAGGAACAAGCAAATGCCTTTCCTTGATAACCGGCATCCCAGAATATTTCCGACAATAATCCAACAATGTTCTTTTCATTGCCATTTTCATCTTTCTCCTTCGGTAAAATAGAATTACTGAGAAGTTGAATAAACACCGGAATTACGCGCGGAAACTGTTCCGAAATTTTTATGAGTAAATAGATCAAGTCTCGATAAATGAACTTCTTCATAAAAGGAATGGGGTCACCGTGAATCTGCTTGTAATTAGGATCGTAAGGTTTTTTATAAATGGACTCCACTACATATTCAGGATCATTTGAATATTGGTTGATAAACACCTTGTAATGATAAGGACGGTTTGCATTACCACCGGCATCCACTTCCTCAGGAATGTGAGTTGCCAATTTTTGAAAATCCATGGTTTCTGAAATTTCAACCGCCGTTTCCTTTTTTATCTTTCGCACATATCGCTTTAGTAAAAATCGATCCTCCGCTTCTAAAACTACGCCATGAATAAACCCGAAAGATCCTAGCCCAACCAAAGCAGCATTGAACAGATCATCATTTCGAATGATTCTTGATTTAAGTTTATCAGGGATTTTATGATTCAAGGCAGGCTTAGTATGCCTTTCCAAATAAACCACATCTTCCGGGTTGGGACCAATAATCAAGTTAAGTCCCACTACATAATCCTGCACCGAACCCACATCCAAGGCCGAACCATGTAC
>JABDKT010000048.1 GCA_013002065.1 Flavobacteriaceae bacterium | reverse complement strand
CCACCAAGTTGATTCTGAATTAAACCTTAAGTTCACTAGCTCCATTTCCGGTGAAATCATGGATGTATTCGCCGTTTTTGCAATACTGTGCGAGTTCTTCCGAAATAAATTGATGTACAGTAGTTTTTTCGATTTCTGGATATAACAAATGGACATTCGCTCCTGCATCCAGCGTAAAACAAGCATTACTATTGGTCTCTTTCCGAAACTTCCAGATCTTATTAATGATTTCTAAGGTGTTCGGTTTCATCAAAATAAAATAAGGCATGGATGTCATCATCATGGCGTGTAATTGCAAGGCTTCCGATTCGACGATTTCAATAAACTCCTTTAAATCTCCGGTTTTCAGAATCTCTTTGATCCTAGAAATATTTCGATTCGCCTCTTCAAATCGTTGTGCAGCATAGGGATGATTGTGCATTAAATCGTGTCCCGCCGTGCTACTCACTACCTTCTCACCTTTATCCACCAATAAAATAGTATCCTGATAATTGCTAAAATTTTCATGAACCTCATCATCGAATTTCACTCCAAACAGATTGGAACTACCTTCAATGTCCGAATGTTCTCCCCAAACCACCAAAGGACCTTCGATACTCCTAGACGCACTCCCCGATCCTAATCGTGCTAAAAAAGATGCTCTTTGGTTGAATAATCCTTCGGAAATATCTGAAGCGACCATCATGCGTTCCATTTGCATGAGGCAACAAGCCAAAGCGCTCATCCCACTGGCCGAAGAGGCAATTCCGCTACTGTGTGGAAAACTATTGGACGTTTCTATCGTAAAAGAATAGTTCCGAAGAAACGGCAGATAAGCTTCAATTCTGCTAAAAAACTGTTCAATTTTAGGCTCAAAATTGGCTTCTCTCTTTCCGTCCAAAAGCACTTGAAAATCGAAATCGGCCCCTTCTTTCCGCTGAAATTTTAAAATCGTCTCGGTAGCGCAGTTTGAAAGTGTAAAACTTATGGAGGTATTCTTTGGAAGTTGTTCCCCGTGCTTTCCCCAGTATTTTACCAAAGCAATATTGCTGGGTGACCGCCAGGAAACGTATCCTTTCTCGGGAGATTGAGTATAAGCTTCGGGAATAAACTGTTTCAATATCATCTCTTATTATCGAAAACAAAGATAGCGAAAAGGCCAGCAGAAATTAAAAGAAACCTAATTGCTTATATTTGAGAGCACAAAACCCTTTCTATTGAATTTCAATCTTTTTAATAGCCTTATTCTCGCCGGAGTTATTCAAGGTTTTGTGTTTGCCTTAATTTGGCTTTTTTCAAAAAAATATAGGGCGAAAAGCACTTATTTCTTAATTGCGCTCATCATCGTATATTCCTTGAGCAACTTACAATACTATTTACTCGATACTGGAATTATTAGCAGAAGAGAATTTTATGGATATCTCAGTTTTCCGTTTCCGCTTTTAATGTCTGCCTTATTTTGGTTCTTCGGACTCACCTTCCTCAATCCTGAAAAAAAGATTTCACTTGGAGAAAAATTGTTGTTCCTTCCTTTTATCATCGGATTGATTTTAGGATTCATTTACAAGTACAATCTTTTGGTTTTGGGTAATGAATTGGACTATACTCCTTTCTTTGCCAGCCTGCATCAAAATTTGGAGTTCGCGGGCATGATTTTTACCGTGATTATTTTGGTGCTTTTGTTTTTGAAAATTCTCCGTTTCGAAAAAAAACAAACTTATTCGCCCAAAAAATTATTACTCAGGCTCAACTGGTTAAAATCAACCATCATCGTCCTCACCTTATCTACGGCACTTTGGGCTTATTTGGAAGCTACCTACGTTTATGGAACCGATGATTCTTACTTCTATCCGCTATGGATTTTTGTAGCGATTATCACCTATTGGTTTGGACATATTGGGATTTACAAATACGGTCTCAATGAAGAGCGAAAGAATATTCGGAAAGTAGCACGAGATCGATATTCCGTTTCCGAAGTAATTCCGCAGCAAAACGAGCATATTCAAAAAATGACTCAATTTCTGAAAGTAGACCGCAATTTTTTGAATCCGAATATAACTCTGGACTCGGTGGCAAATGAGCTCAATCTTAGCTCCGGACACTTGTCGAAAATTATTAATACCGACATGGGCACTTCTTTTAAAGACTATGTCAACAAACTTCGTGTTGAGGAAGCCAAACGCTATCTCACCGACCCAGATTTTGTAAATTATACTCTGGTAGCCATTGGCCTGGAAGCCGGCTTTAATAGTAAATCGGCCTTCAATGCTTCCTTTAAGAAAATTACGGGAATGACCCCTTCTCAATTTAAGGCACAACACACGAATTAGTGCTATTTCTTCTTTAGATGAAATAATAGGACACCCTTTTTTACACTTCATATTACATTCGTTTTACTCGAATCATCCACAACTCTCACAACGGTATACTTAGCCTGCTTTTGCTTTTAAAGAGAGTGATATGAAAAATTTATTTGTCTTATTATGTTTGTGCGGGACCGTGGCCTTTTCCCAAGTTGGAATTGGAACCACCACTCCCAATGCACTATTAGAATTACAATCTTCTAATGAAGCAACACCATCG
>JABDKT010000046.1 GCA_013002065.1 Flavobacteriaceae bacterium | reverse complement strand
CTGTTACCACCAATATAATTCCGAAAATAATATTATTCACGAGATCACTAACCTGGTTTTCGGTCTTCGCCGATTGGTCATTGGCTTTGGTTAAACTTACATCCGGTGGCAAAATATTCGATGCTTCTTCCATGATAACATCAATCTTTTCAACCGCTTCAATCATATTCTTACCCGAACGCTTCTTTACATCCAACATAACTACACTTTCTCCTTCTTCTCGGGCGTAGGTGGTTTTGTCTTCTTCTTCGAAACGAACTTCGGCGATATCTCTTAAATAAATGGCATCTCCGTTTTCCGATTTTACCACAAAATTATTTAACTCAGAAGGTTCATTGATTTCACCTAAAACGCGGATAGTTCGGCGTTGTCCGCTTGAAATTAAATTACCGGCAGACATGGTCATGTTTTCATTCCGTATGGAATTTATAACATCGTCAAAACTCACCTTCGCCGCCATCATTTTATATATGTCAACAGCGACTTCTACTTCTTTTTCCTGAGCGCCACGAATATCGGCCGCCTTAATTTCATCTAAGGCTTCAATTTCATCCTGTAAATACTCTGCGAATTCTTTCAATCGATCCACCGGATAATCACCACGAATATTAATATTCATAATTGGCATTTCTTCAGACATACTCAGGTCAAACACATTAGGTTCAACTTTTGCATTGTTGAAGGTGGGCCAGTCCTCATTCGATGTCTCACTATCTACTTCATCCTTTACTTTTTGTTTAGCTTGCTCAACAGTAATATTCTCGTCGAATTCAACCGTGATAATACCGTAATCTTCTTGAGAAGTCGATAAAATTTCAACTACGTTCGAAATATTTCTTAGCTTATCCTCGAGAGGATCAACAATGAGTCGCTCTATGTCTTCAGCGGTATTACCGGGGTACGGCACAGAGATATAAATCTTTGTCTCATTAATTTCAGGGAAATTTTCCCTCGGCATGCTAAAATATGCCCCGAGTCCTAGTGCTAGGAATATTGAGATCATCACCCAAATAATGGTAGGATTGTCGATCGCCCAACTAGATAAGAAAAACTCCTTGTCAACTTGCTTTCTCTTTTTTGCGCTCATTATTTTAGTAGTTTAAGATTTTCACTTCTTGTCCATCTTTTACACTTCGGGCACCCTCTACAATAATCACGTCTCCAGCCGCCAATCCGTCGAGAACTTCTATATAATCCCCTTGGGTTTTACCTGTTTTTATAATTTTACGTTTTGCGACGGCTCTATTTTCTTCCCCATTAGAATCGGCCTTGTACACGTATTGCTGGTTCTCGGAATTTTCAGAAATAACATTTAAGGGAATTAAAATAGCGCTCTCATTAGAGTAGTCGTTGATTTTTACCTTAGCCGTCAAGTTTGGCTTAACGTTTCCGTCTTTATTGGGGACATCTACCTCAATAGAAAAGGAGCGATTGTTCGGATTTATATAATTACCCGTTTGTCTTACGGTCGATTCTATAGTTGTAGCCAACATTGGTATTTCGATTGAAACTTCTTTGCCTGGAATTACACTGGATAAGAATCGTTCGGGAACATCGGCTTTGATGTACATATCTTTTAAGTTTACGATTCTGAATACTCCTTGTCCGGGAGAAACCACCGTTCCTTGATCTGTAATAACATCATCAATCACCCCACTAAATGGAGCTCGAATGGAAGTTTTCCCTAACTGACTCTTAAGTTGATCTACTGCATTTTGTGCAGACTCATAATTCGTTTTTGCTTGCAAATATTGGATTTCAGATCCAATTTTTTGCTCCCATAACCTCTTTTGTCGCTCGAAGGTAGTTTTTGCAAGTTGTGCTTGTACTTCCAACTGACTTACTTGACTGCTCAATCCACCATCATCTATACGTGCCAATTGCTGTCCTTTGCGAACACGGTCGCCCTCTTTTACAAAGACTTGTGTTAAAATACCTTGGTATTCCGGGTAAATAATTACGTTCTGTTTGGTCTCAACATTTCCTTGAATCTCGATGAAATGTTTAAAAATGGTGTCTTTCAGTTGCTGTGTGGTGACTAGAGCCGAATTGTCTGTACTATCCAATTTCTTGATGGCATCATCCAGTTGTTTTAGTTGTGATTTTATTGCTGTTTCTTCAATTTTAATCGCTGATCGTTTGGCCCGGATAGCTTCTAGATTACCTTCATTGATAAGGTCTTCAACCGATTTATTGCTATCGTTTCCCCCACACGATACAAGTACTATTGTGGCGATAAACAAGGTGATTAGTTTTTTCATTTTAGTGTTGTTGAATTAATTAGTTTCTTAATTTCTTAGCTGTGGAGTATTCAAAACAGTCTCCAACTGTGCTTTACTATTTATCAAATCCAGCATGGACTGAAAGTACTGCTGCTGGGCAGAATAAAGCTGAGTTTGTGCCTGCCTCAAGTCGAAACTGGAGGCAAGACCCTCTGAAAATTTTATTTGGTTTTTGTTTTCGATACGTTCGGCCAGGCCTAAATTCTTTTTGGCGTTCTCATATCGGTCGATAGAATATTTATAATTGCTTCTTGCAGTATCAAATTCCAATTTGATGTTTTGCATGGTCTCTTCCAATTGCGTTTCGGCCTGGTCGAGAGCTATACGCGCTCTTTGTGTTTTGGCTCCACGCATTCCACTGCTGAAAATGGGAATGTTCATGTTGAGACCCAAAATGGAAGACTGGAACCATCTTTGGTCGCTATCGAGGAAAGTGAACTCATTGCTGTTGGCCTGAGTTCCGTAATTAACGAATGCTTTTAAAGTAGGTAATGCCCGACTTTTCTCAAGTTTCATTTCCAAGGATCGTTGCTCGGTAAGGTTGTAAGCGATTTTATAATCTACGTTTTCCTCAATTTGCAATGGGCTTTCAATAAAACTGAGTTGAATATTTTCCTGTGCCAAAGCATCAAGGTTTTCTGTGAGAGTGACATTCGCATCCACATCGATTCCCAAGGCAACGTTGAACATCTGCTTTGCAATACCTAAAGTCCTTTCTGTGTTTTGAACATTGATTTCCAAATCCAACAAAGTAATTTCTAGCTGCTCTACATCCTCTTCTTCGGCCAAACCGTTTTCATAAATCTTACGAGTTTCGTAGAGATTCTTTTCTAAATTTTCTTGGTTTTTCTGAAATATCTTTAGCAATTCTTCCGAAAGTAACACACTGCCGTAAGCATTAATGACTCCCTTCCGAACTTCTAATTGGGTCTTTTCATTAGCGTTTTCAGAATAATCCAAAAAAGCCTTAGCGGCTTGTAACCCCACCAAGTAGCTTCCATCGAAAATCAACTGATTCAAAGTAGCCGTAGCCGAAGCGTTCTGCTGCGTTCCAAAAGTTACCGGTGTGAAAGTTCCGGGTTCTCCTCCGGTAATTTCGGCTGGAATTAGAGTAACAGGCTGCTTAAGGTTGTTGTTATAAGAAACGGCGGCATCCAATTGCGGAAGCCCGGTCGCAGTGGTTTCCCACTTCTGTTTAATCGCTTTTGCAATATCTCGACGCGCATTGATGGCGGTATAATTACTATCCAGTGCGAACGTCACAGCCTCCTCTAATGAAAAACTGTAATCCTTTGGCGATTGAGCCCAAGACAAGGTGGTAACAAAGGCAATGCCTAATAAAACATGAAGTTTACGCATTTTGTACGGTAGTTTTTATGAATTTATTTAATGTCTTTAATCCTTCTTTAGTGACGATTCCTCTTAAATGATATTCCAAATATTCTTCAAACAGTTCCACTTTCGGGAACTTATCCACCGGAAATAACAAATCGTCTTTAATTCCATTCACTCCAATAAAATAGATACGAGATACAAAATCGATGTTGAGGTTTTCTCTATACAATCCCATTTCTACTCCACGCCGTAAATTGTTTACGGTGCATTCGCTCATCTTCTCAAAATGTTTCACTTTAAAAGTGGCGTGGATCTCCGGATAATATTTTTGAAGTTGGTATTGAGGGGATGCCTTTTGATTCTTCAACTGAAGCATCACGAATTTCTTTATTTCGTAAAGTTCCTCAATGGGGTTTTTGTTCAACTCGCAAATACAATCAATGCCAAAGCATATCGTATCAAAAATATTTTGTGTCACTTCGGAAACCAGCGCGGTTTTATTTTTGAAATGCGCATAAATGGTCTTTTTTGAAATGGCCATCTCGTTGGCGATATCGTCCATGGTAACACTCTTGAATCCAAGATTAATGAACATCTCCGCCGCTTTCTCTATTATTCTTTCTTTCATAATTGAAGGCAAAAATACCAAAGGAAACTTTTAAAACAATAAAAGTTTCCAAAGTTTTACAATTATTTAACAATTCCCTATTACTTGCTACTATTCACCATTTTTAGTAAATCTTTAGCGACTCTTTAGGCTTCAAGGTGTATTTTAGCAGGAAATTTTGTGTATGGAGATACTTAAGAAGTACGGCGACGAATTAAAAGAGTATTTAAATGATACTGTCGTTGTAAAGGAGCCAGTCCAACTTTACGAACCCATAAAGTATATTCTCACTCTAGGAGGCAAACGATTGCGTCCCGTGCTCACGCTTATGATCGCCGATTTCTTCGGGGCTCCTAATGGCAAAGCTGTGAAAGCAGCTTTGGCTGTTGAGTTATTTCACAACTTCTCATTGATTCACGACGACATCATGGATGATGCTCCACTGCGAAGGGGTAAACAAACCGTTCACGAAAAATGGGATATCAATACCGGTATACTTTCCGGGGATGCCATGCTTATTTTAGCATATCAACTGTTTGAAGGTTACGAGCCTGAATTGTTTAGAGAGTTAGCCAAACTCTTTAGTAAAACGGCCATGGAGGTTTGTGAGGGACAGCAGTACGATGTTGATTTTGAAACCAGAGATGATGTGACTATTTCAGAATACATCAATATGATCGATTTTAAAACTGCGGTTTTGGTAGGCGCCTCTATGAAAATGGGGGCGATCGTGGCAGGTGCTTCTGAAAGTTGTAAAGAGAATATCTATGCATATGGAAGAAATCTTGGAATTGCGTTTCAGTTGCAGGACGATTATCTGGATGCCTTTGGGGATCCAAAAAGTTTTGGTAAACAAACCGGAGGTGACATCATCGCAAACAAAAAAACCTTCCTTTATCTCACCGCGTTGAAATTGAGTAATCCTGAACAGGCCGCCGAATTGGAAGGACTTTTTAGTGTAAGCCCAAAAGACCCCAGTGATAAAATTAAAGTGGTGAAGCAGATTTTCAAGGATTCCGGAGCTGCTTCAGAAACGCAAAAGGAGATTCAGAAATACACCGATAAAGCAAGCGAAGTTTTGGATTCGATTAAAATTTCCGAAGAACATAAAACCAAGCTGAAAGAGTTTGGGGATTGGTTGATGAAGAGAACCGTATAATTAAAAATAGACTCTTACAAAAGGACTCCAGGCATCGGCATACACACCATCGTCATCCTGAAATAAAACATTGTATCGTATTCCTATAGTAACTCCGCTGGCACGATACCCTGCACCCAAAAACAAAGCGGTATTCCAAAAATTATTTTCAATGGAACCGACAACCAATTCGTTCCGCTGGTTTACCCTTAATTGTTCCAATTCTGCAGAGATTTGAATTTCTCGAATAGGATTGACCAATGCAATGACACTTCCTCCGTAAAGTGAACTTTTGAAATTATCGATCTTTTGATAACTGTAAATTAAACCGGGACCTACACTAAAGAATTCGTCAACATCGTAAATGGCACTTGGCGCTACGGTAATACTGGTAAAGCCATTTCCGAAATTTAGTCCCAATCCACCACCAAAACGAACTTTCGACCAAAAGTTGCGCTGTTCGTCCTGAGCCATAATTGCCGGTGAAAGCGCAAATAGAAACAAAGAAAAAATTATGGTTTTCATAGACTTGTAGCTGATATAATCTGAAATTTTATACGTCATCTTATCCGTCTTAAATATAAACCAAAAAAAACCGTAGTTAGGGGATTTGTTGTATTTTTGTATCGTTTTATACCAAACCAGCACCATTTAATCCTGCTATGGATAGATTTTCATTTCTGAATGCGGTTCATCCTTCTTATATCGCCGAGCTTTACGATAAATATTTGCAGTTTCCCGATACTATCGAACCCAGTTGGCGTTCGTTCTTCCAAGGGTTTGATTTTGGAATAGAAAATGGCTCACTTGAAGCATTAGGTATTGAAGCAGCCAGCCCCGAGATTCACGATAACCTTCTCAAAGAGTTTAGGGTTATAAAATTAATCGACGGATACAGAACACGTGGTCATTTGTTCACAAAGACAAACCCAGTTCGAGAGCGAAGAAAATATGCTCCTACATTGGACATAGAAAATTTCGGACTTTCTCAAGAAGATTTGGATTCGAAGTTTGAGGCAGGATCGGTATTAGGGTTAGGTAAAACTACACTCAAAGAAATTGTAGCTCACCTTGAGGCGATTTATTGTGATGCCATAGGAATTGAGTATATGTATATTCGAAATCCTGAAGAAATTGAATGGATTCAGTCCTGGTTGAATAAAAACGACAATCATCCTCAATATTCTCCCGATGATAAGAAACACATTCTAAAAAAATTAAATGAAGCGCTTTCGTTTGAAACATTTCTTCATTCCAAATATGTGGGTCAGAAACGATTTTCGGTTGAAGGAGTAGATTCAATTATTCCGGGGATTGACACATTGATTGAATTGGGTGCCGACATGGGCATTGAACAATTTGTAGTGGGGATGGCGCATCGTGGTCGATTAAATGTATTGGCCAATGTCTTCGGAAAATCGCCGGAGGCTATCTTTAGCGAATTTGACAGCAAGGAATACGACGAAGCCGAATTATTCGACGGCGACGTAAAATATCATATGGGATGGACCAGTTTCAGGCAAACCGATAAGGGTAAAAAAGTGAGAATGGATCTCGCCCCCAACCCTTCGCACCTAGAAACGGTGAACGCCGTTGTAGAAGGAATTGCCAGAGCTAAATTGGACAATCAGTTGGATGGAAATGAAAAAGCAATCTTACCTATTCTTATTCATGGAGATGCCGCAATCGCCGGACAAGGGGTTGTTTATGAAGTAGTCCAAATGGCGCAACTCGACGGATATCGAACCGGAGGAACCATTCACGTGGTGGCAAATAACCAAGTAGGTTTCACCACAAATTACTTAGACGGAAGGTCTTCCACATACTCTACCGATGTAGGAAAAGTTACGCTTTCACCGGTACTGCACGTTAATGCAGACGATGTAGAAGCGGTTTGCCATGCTTTTACGTTTGCTTTGGAATTTAGAATGAAATTTAACCGGGATGTTTTTATCGATGTTTTGGGGTATAGAAAATACGGGCATAACGAAGGGGATGAACCTCGTTTTACCCAACCTAAATTATACAAGGCGATTTCCAAACATCCGAATCCGCGAAATATTTATGCTCAAAAACTAATCGACGAGCAAATAATCGACGCGGATTATGTAAAAGGCTTAGAAACTTCATACAAGGAAGATCTGGAAGAAGATTTGGAAGCTTCAAGGAAGAAGGACAAGACGGTGATCACCGAAATTCTGGCTGACGATTGGAAAGATTACACCTTGGGCACGGAAGAAGATATTCTAGCCGAGGTGGACACCAAGTTCAGTTTGACCAAACTCAATAAGTTGGCGAAGGGGATTACACAATTGCCTTCCGATAAAAAGTTTATTAGGAAGATTCAGAGAATCATCGATGATAGAAATAAACGTTACATGGAGGCCAATGAGTTGGATTGGGCCATGGGGGAGTTATTGGCTTATGCCACTTTGATGGAGGAAGGATTTAATGTTCGCATGACCGGTCAAGACGTGGAACGCGGAACTTTTTCTCACCGTCATGCTATTATCAAAACAGAAGATGACGCTGAAGAGATAAATCTTCATAATAATTTAGGGGTTGATGGGAAGATGTATATCTACAATTCTCTTCTTTCTGAATATGGAGTGGTAGGATTTGATTATGGGTATTCTATGGCAACTCCTGAAACACTTACCATTTGGGAAGCGCAGTTCGGAGATTTTTCCAATGGAGCTCAAATAATGTTAGACCAATATATCTCGGCGGCCGAATCCAAATGGAAAACGCAGAATGGTTTGGTGATGTTACTACCTCACGGTTACGAAGGACAAGGATCTGAACACTCTAGTGCTCGTATGGAACGTTATCTTCAATTGTGTTCCAGAGACAATATGGTGGTGGCCGATGTAACGACTCCGGCGAATTTCTATCATTTGTTGAGAAGACAGATGAAATGGAATTTCAGAAAACCGCTTATTGTTTTTACACCAAAAAGTTTGTTGAGACATCCAAAAGTAGTCTCTACCAAAGAAGAATTGGCCAAGGGTCGATTTATGGAGGTAATTGATGATACGATAAAGGACAAGAAAAAAATAAAATCTTTGGTGTTCTGTACCGGTAAATTTTATTACGATTTATTGGAACGTCGGGAAGAAAACGGAAGGGATGATATCGCCTTTGTTCGAATTGAACAGCTGTTTCCACTTCCGAAGAAAAAGATATCTGAAATTATTGCGAAATATCCCAACATTACAGACTATGTTTGGGCCCAAGAGGAACCTAAAAATATGGGAGCTTGGGGATTCATGTTGATGAATTTTGATGAAGTGAAGTTACGTGTTGCTTCGCGAAGAGTTTATAGCTCACCTGCGGCGGGTAGTAGTACCCGTTCGAAAGCACGACATAAAGAAGTAATCGACAGCGTGTTTGAAACACCTAAACAATAATCCTAACTAGGAAAAAAGGAATACTATGTTAGAAATGAAAGTTCCCTCACCGGGAGAATCTATTACCGAAGTTGAAATTGCACAATGGCTTGTGGAAGATGGGGATTATGTGGAAAAGGATCAGGCGATCGCAGAAGTAGATAGTGACAAAGCCACTTTAGAATTGCCTGCAGAGGCCAGCGGAATTATCACGCTCAAGGCGGAAGAAGGAGATGCGGTAGCCGTTGGAGAGGTAGTCTGTTTAATAGATACCGAAGCCGAGAAACCTGAAGGTAAAGAGAAGAGTATCGAGACTTACGAAAACGCAGGAGACGAAAAAGGAAAAGGAAATTCGGCTCCCGATGTAGATAAACGTCGTGCCGAAGCCGAGAAAACCGGTGAAAAGGCCGAACCAATTTCTAATAAAACTTATGCCAGCGGTACTCCTTCGCCTGCAGCCAAAAAGATTTTAGATGAAAAAGGAATTGATGCTGGTACAGTGACGGGAACCGGAAGAGACGGAAGAATCACCAAATCTGATGCACAAAATGCAACTCCTTCAATGGGTACACCAGGTAGCGGAGCACGTGGAAGCGAAAGAAAGAAGCTTTCCATGTTACGAAGAAAAGTAGCCGAACGATTGGTCTCAGCCAAAAATGAAACGGCTATGCTTACCACCTTTAATGAGGTGGATATGGGGCCTATTTTCGAATTGAGAAAGCAGTATAAAGAAACATTTAAAGAGAAACATGGTGTAAGTCTTGGATTCATGTCCTTCTTTACCCTTGCCGTGGTTAGAGCCCTAGAATTATACCCGGATGTAAATTCTATGATCGATGGTGATTATAAAATTACTTACGACTATAAAGATATTTCTATTGCCGTTTCAGGACCCAAAGGATTAATGGTTCCGGTAATTCGAAATGCTGAAAATCTAACTTTCAGAGGAGTTGAAAGCGAGGTAAAGCGATTAGCGATAAGAGCAAGAGATGGTCAAATTACAGTTGACGAAATGACCGGAGGAACATTTACTATTTCTAATGGTGGAGTTTTCGGGAGTATGTTGTCAACCCCTATAATCAATCCTCCACAATCCGGAATTCTTGGGATGCACAACATAGTGGAACGACCCATTGTGAAAAATGGAGAAATTGTAATTGCTCCGGTGATGTTTGTGGCACTAAGTTACGACCACAGAATCATCGACGGTCGTGAATCGGTTGGATTCTTGGTAGCAGTCAAGGAGGCCTTAGAAAGTCCGGAAGAGTTATTAATGGAGAATGACGTTAAGAAAGCATTGGAGTTATAATCGCTTAATACTCAATAAATAAAAAAAGCCCGATTTCTCAATCGGGCTTTTTCATTCAACTTGGTTAGTTTGCTAGAATTAACTTAAAAATATGAGACAAAGTAGTTAATGACATTCATTAAAACTGTCCCAATTGATAATCCTAAAATTAGATAAATCAACCATTTCTGGTTTTGGGTTTTATGAGTTTTAACGGAGGTTATTAACCGATCTTCTTTCATGACATAAAGGTCTAAAAACCGATGTGATTTTTAAATACGTATTAACACGTAATTTGAAAATTTCTTAGGATTGAAGTTTGTCCTGATGTTCTTTGGCCCAGATTAGTAAACTATTGGTTTTAGGCTCTAATTGTAACTTGGTGATGATGTTACTTCGATGCTTTTCGACCGTACGATACGAAATAAATAGTAAGGATGCGATCTCCTTATTGGTTTTATCCTTAGCGATTAATTTTAAGATTTTTCTTTCGGAAGGAGTCAATAAATCTAAGGCATGATCACTCACCGTATGTTCTGCGAGAAGAGCTTTAATTTTGGGGCTGAAATACGGCAGACCTTCGGAAACCGTTTGAATACAATTTTCAATTTCCTCTAAAGCGAACTCTTTCAAAATATATCCGAAGATATTTAGGTCTGTAGCCTCTCGATAAAGATCCTTTTCCTTGTGAAAGGTAATAAGCACCACCTTTGTGTCGATATGGTTCGTATTACATTTTTTTGCAATCTCAATTCCCGACATAAACGGCATTTGAATATCTAAAACGGCAATATCGGGCTTTAATTTTGTGATGAGGTTATAAGCCTCTCTACCATTATTGCCCACACCCACGATATTATAACCTCTTTCCACTAAAAAGTCCCTAAGGCCTTTTAGTAAAAGCGGATGGTCGTCTGCAATTATGATAGAGTTCGTTTTCATGCGGTTGGAAACTGAAATTCGAGCAAGGTACCACTTTCTTTTCGAGATTGAATTTTCATCTGCCCTTTTAAAAACTTGGTTCGTTCTAATAAGGTCTTTAGACCTAAAGACTTCATATTTTGGTATTTTTCAGTAAAATCAAATCCAACGCCGTTGTCCCGAATAGTAACCGAAACCATATTAGGTTCCCGCTTCACCACTACTTTTCCGGCTTCAGCGTTTGCATGTTTCAAGATGTTACTGAGAGCCTCTTGGACTATTCTATAGATATTAACTTCTTGTTTTTTACTGAAAATATTATCGATATTATCAATTTCAGAAGAAATAAAAAGATTTGAATTCTCATCAATCTGATTAATCGTCATTTTAATGGCCTTGGTAATTCCTAGCTCCTGTAACTGAAACGGATGTAAATTCCTGCTAATAGATCGAACCTCATCGATGGCAGTCTCTACTAATTCTTTGGTTTCTTTATCATGGGTCTCGACCACCTTATTTTTTATAAGTAATAATCGTTGACCCAATCCGTCGTGCAAGTCCTTAGAAATTCGCTTCCGTTCTTCCTCTTGCGATACCAATAACTCCTGACTAAACTTCTCCTGTCGTATTTTTTTGTTTTTGATTCGAAGTCGGTTGCGATATAAAATTACCATTCCGAAGAGAGAAATTAGAGCAATAATTATGAAGAGCAGCCTCTTTTTGGCCGCTTCATTATCTTTTTCTAAAAGTTGAATATTCGTACTTTTCTCGATGAGCTCATTTTCCTTTTTCTCAGTCTCATAAAGGGTTTGGTAATACGCTAGTGTGTTTGCATTTGTTTTGTTATAAATGGAGTCTTTTATCGATAAATAGCTGTTTTTATTATCTAAACTCAGTTTGTAGTTTCCTTTGGCAGCATATATTTCTGAAAGGAGCCTATAAGATTCCATAATGTCCTCTTCGATTTTAATCGATCGAGTATGTGCTAATCGATTATTGGCATGATCCAATGCTTTATTGTAATTACCCAATGCCAAATGATAATTAGCCATGGCATCGTCGTACTGAATTTGATTGATTAAATCGTCCGGACCTTGTTTGTGATTCTCAACCAACATGGCCAGATACTTTTCGGCATTAGCGATTTCATTTTGCGCGCAATAATAATCCACCAATTTGGAATAAACATATAACTTATTGGTCGTATTTACTGAAGCTTCGGGGGCATTATTGATGGCGTCTTCTGCCATTTGTAGATAAGCAAAATACTGCCTAGTGTCGCCCATTTTCTTATAATCCAGAGCTTGGTTGTAATATGCGGTAGTTAAATGATGTTCCAGACCTAATTCCTTAATTTTTTCGATGTTCTTTACCCGCTCCTCTCTCGCTTTTTCATAAAAGCCGTTCATGCTATACATGGCAGTTATCCCTTGCCGCGCATAGAACATGTATTCGTAATCTTTTAAAAATTCGAAGTATTCGTAGGCCTTCTTATAATTCTCACCTGCGGGGACGAATTTTCCAAGATTGGAGTATGCTTGTCCGCTAAAGAGATATGCGTCGGCAATATGAACCGAATCCCTTTTGCTGTAATTTTTGATTGCATTTTTATAATCCTGAATGGCTTCTTCAAGATCCAATCTGTAATTGGCACTACCGCGCTTCAAATGCAGACTTCCAAGTAGAAAACTGTCCTTAATCTTATACTTTCTGGCTAACAATCCGTCGACCAAAGTGAGTGTTTTTCTCGGTTCATTTTTAATTGAAGTTAGGCTGTAGCTAACGTTAATTAATTTTTTTGTTGCAGAATTTATACTGTCGATCTCCTTGGCCAGCTCAATATAGTCTAAACTGTATTTGATGAAATCGTCGATATTATTTCTCCGACTTCTATCAATGAGGGAATCTAGTGCTTCTAGTTTGACAGACGGATCGGTAGTTGTCTCGAGAATCATTTTATAGTCGCGATCCTCCTGAGCAAATAAATTTGCTGGAAAAAAGAAAGTAAAAACGACTAATACCAGAAACAGGTTCTTTGTCAAAATGTGCAATTTTGGGGACAATAGGTAAATTTAGTAAAAATATAATACAACCTTTGTTAGACTCATTTAATATAAAGGCAATTTCGTCCATAATCGATCACCGCTCTCAATCTTTTGAGCAGGTCGGCGCCCAGAATTCCGTGTACCGGATTCTCATCCACCTGTTGTAGTGCACTGTTCACATGAGAAAGATTAAAAAGAACAAAAACCACGTTCGAAATTTGACTGTTGCCGATGGTTAAATGGTTTTCATGCGACACTTTGGTTTCCATGTCGATCGCACCTGCACCTGCCGCTTTCACTTCACTTTCTTCACTGTCCATTTGGAAGTGGTGGATACTTTCAAAACCGATACAGCTATTGGACGCACCTGTATCGAGTATGAATTCGCCTTTCACATTATTCACCTTCATGGGTAATTTATAATGTCCGGTTTTTAACCTTTTAAGAGGAATGCGAATAAAATTATTTTCTTCTTGAAATTTCCGAAGTGATGTCAAGTGTTTTTTTGTAAAGATAAATAACAAATTGGTAGCTTTGCCATCATGCTTACCGATACACATACACATTTATACAGTGAAGCTTTTGATGAAGACCGAATCGAAATGATGCAAAGGGCATTTGAGGTTGGTGTAAAGCGGTTTTTTATACCTGCCATCGACTCGACTTACACAGAAGCAATGTTCGAATTAGAAAAGAATTATCCGGAAGAAGTTCATCTTATGATGGGGCTGCATCCAACCTCGGTTAAGGAAAATTATAAGGAAGAATTGGCGCACGTAGAATCACTTTTCGAAGAAAGAAAATTTATTGCAGTGGGGGAGATTGGGATAGACTTGTATTGGGATACATCCACGCTCGAAATTCAGAAGGAGGCGTTTCGAAGGCAAATTAAATTGGCAAAAAAATATCAATTGCCAATTGTAATACATTGCAGAGAATCTTTTGATGAAATTTTTGAAGTTTTGGAAACTGAAAAGGACGATCAACTTTTCGGAATATTTCATTGTTTTACCGGCACTGTAGAGCAAGCAAAAAAAGCGATTGGTTTTAATATGAAATTAGGAATAGGAGGAGTAGTGACTTTTAAGAATGGGAAGATCGATACTTTTTTAAATGAGATTGATATAAAACATATCGTTTTGGAGACAGATTCGCCCTATTTATCGCCAGTTCCTTACCGTGGAAAACGGAACGAAAGTAGTTATCTTAGTCTGGTGTGTAAGAAAGTTGCTGAGTTGTATAATATTTCAGAAGAAGAAGTTGCTCGTATTACTACTGAAAACTCTAAAGAAGTATTCGGAATTTAAAATATATGGAGAACAAGCCAAACATTTTATTAATCTATACCGGTGGGACTATTGGTATGATTAAAGAGTTCGAAACGGGCGCGCTTCGCAATTTCAACTTTAATGACCTTCTTAAACACATACCCGAACTCAATTTATTGGATTGTACCATTGAGACCACAAGTTTTGAACAACCTATCGATAGTTCAAATATGAATCCGGGGTATTGGGTGGATTTGGCTTCGATTATTGAGCGAAATTATAGCGATTTTGATGGCTTCGTTGTGCTGCACGGAAGTGATACTATGTCATATACTTCTTCGGCACTTAGTTTTATGTTAGAAAATTTATCGAAGCCAGTAATTTTCACAGGCTCTCAATTACCCATTGGGGATTTACGCACCGATGCGAAGGAAAATTTAATTACTTCAATTCAGATTGCAGCTTTGCAAGAAAAAGGAAAGCCGGTAATTCGGGAGGTCGGTCTCTATTTCGAATATAAATTATATCGCGCCAATAGAACGACAAAGATAAACGCCGAACATTTTGAAGCCTTCGATTCGTTGAATTATCCGCCTTTAATCGAAAGCGGGGTGCACCTTACCGTTCAAAAAGATTTGTTGCAGAGATCCAATCTAAAAAAGAAATTTAAGGTGAATAAGCAATTGGAGTCTAAAATACTTTTGCTTAAAATGTTTCCTGGGATGGATTCAGATACTTTCAACTACCTTCTTGATTATCCGCAATTAAAAGGTGTTATATTGGAGACTTACGGAAGTGGAAACGTACCTCACCAACCATGGCTGTTGGATAAGATAGCCGAATTGATCGAACGAGGTATTCCAGTTGTGAACGTGACCCAATGTGCCGGTGGTAGTGTGAGTATGGGGTTATACGAAACTAGTATCGGATTAAAACGTTTGGGGGTGATCTCCGGGAAAGACATCACTACGGAGGCTGCGGTGGCCAAAATGATGTATTTGTTGGGTCAACAAATCTCCGGGGTTAGCTTTAAAACCCTGTTCGAAACTTCACTACGTGGCGAAATGCAATAAATAGGCGTAATTTATTGTATCAAATTATTTTTTTTCGTTATTTGCCAACCCTTAAAATTTAAAGGGAAACTATAATTAGAGAGGTGGCCGAGTGGTCGAAGGCGCACGCCTGGAAAGTGTGTATACGCCAAAAGCGTATCGAGGGTTCGAATCCCTTCCTCTCTGCGAATGAAGTTACGAACGAAAAAATTTGTCGAAGCTTGCTTCAGCAAATTTTAGAGTGAGTAACTTGAAGATGCGGAGCATCTACGTTCATTGCCAGTATAACCATTAGGGATCACGACCGAACGTAGTGAGGGCGTAATCCTTCTGAAGCTTGCTTCAGCAAATTTTAGAGTGAGTAACTTAAAGATGCGGAGCATCTACGTTCATTGCCAGCATAGCCATGGGGGATCACGACCGAACCGAGTGAGGGCGTAATCCTTTTGAAAGTTGCTTCAGCAAATTTTAGAGTGAGTAACTTGAAGATGCGGAGCATCTACGTTCATTGCCAGTATAACGATTAGGGATCACGACCGAACGTAGTGAGGGCGTAATCCTTTTGAAAGTTGCTTCAGCAAATTTCAGAGTGAGTAACTTAAAGATGCGGAGCATCTACGTTCATTGCCAGCATAGCCATGGGGGTGTCATATTTTGGAATTGACGATTTGGCAATTTTGGGATATTGGCATATCTGGATCATGAAAATAGATCAAGTGGTTTTGCAATTTTATTTCTGAAGAATTCAACACGATCGAAACTATATGATCTATTTATAAATTGTAATTGGGGACATTCTAATTTTAATATTTCAACATTTTAAGAAGAAAGATATCAATACCCCTTACAAACTCAATATTATTGTACATTAACTAATTATTTTTATATCTTTAAACCTTTAACTAAAAACAAACTTTAAGTCGATAGCAATGAAAAAATTATTTTCTATTCTAGCAATTGGAGCAATGGTTTTCGCAGGAACAATTAATGTAAATGCAACTGCTGCTCAAACAATGCCAACAAACGCACAATCGTTGGTGACAAGTACAACGGTTACATTCATTCAAGATGAGGAAGGCTCTTCCACCGAGGAATCTCCTAGTTTTCATCAAAATTTGAAACAACGTTTTATTGAAGGAGGCCCAGGATTTATGGGAATCGTTTTATTGTGTTTAATTCTTGGTTTAGCAATTGCTATTGAGAGAATTATTTTCTTAAACCTTTCAACCACTAACACTCAGAAATTGGCCAACAGTGTGGAGGATGCTTTAAACAGTGGAGGAATCGAAGCTGCGAAGGAAGTATGTAGAAATACAAAAGGTCCTGTTGCATCTATATACTATCAAGGATTAGACAGAGCAGGCGAAAGTATTGAGGCCGCTGAAAAAGCTGTAGTTTCTTATGGTGGAGTACAAATGGGACAATTGGAGAAAAACGTTTCTTGGATTTCATTGTTCATCGCTTTAGCACCAATGCTTGGATTCATGGGTACGGTAATCGGTATGATTTTTGCCTTTGATAAGATCCAATCTGCAGGGGATATGAACCCATCTCTAGTAGCTGGAGGTATTAAGGTAGCACTATTAACAACCGTATTCGGTTTGATCGTAGCTATTATCCTTCAAATTTTCTATAACTATATCATTGCTAAAATTGACAGCATTGTAAACAGTATGGAAGATGCATCTATCACATTAATTGATATGTTGGTAGACTACAAAAACAAAAAATAATTAAAAACACACCGTATAATGGGTTTATATAAAATTTTAAAGATAGTAGCATTGATTCTCGGGGTTGCCGGTTTGGTATTCTGGGCGATGCTAGTATCCAAAGGAGACGACGTTGTGAAAGCGACCGGTGAAGGAGTAGATCCTTTAATGTACATCGCTTACATCGTGTTTGCGATTGTAGTACTCTTTGTACTGATCTTTGTTCTCAAAGGACTCGCAGCCGGTAATATTAAAAAGACACTTATATCTATAGGAGCATTTCTAGTTGTGGTAGCCATTTCTTACGCATTGGCTCAAGGAGTTGAAACTCCGTTACAGGATGGAGAAATGTTAAGCGAAAGTGGTTCCAAATGGGTTGGAGCAGGACTTTATACGTTCTATATCCTAGCCATCGTAGCCATTGGGTCCATGGTTTTAAGTGGAGTAAAAAAGTTAACTAGCAGATAATGGCAAGAAGAGCAACACCCGAAGTAAACGCAGGATCTATGGCAGACATAGCATTCCTACTACTTATCTTTTTTCTGGTAACTACTACCATTGAAAAAGATAAAGGGATTGCACGTCAATTGCCACCTCCACAGGAAGATGTTCCGGAAGATGTAATCATTAAAGAGAAGAACTTGTTTATCGTAAACGTAAACAGAAATGATCAACTCTTAGTGGAAGAAGAATTAATGGATCTAAAAGATCTAAGACAAGCAGCGATAGAATTTATCGACAATGGTGGGGCTCCGGCTGGAACCCCTGAACATTGTAACTTCTGTCAAGGAGCTCGTTTACCAGATTCTTCCGATAATCCGGACAAGGCAGTTATCTCGGTCCAAAATGACCGACTGACCTCATATAAAATGTACATCGCCGTTCAGAATGAATTGGTGGCGGCGTACAACTTTTTGAGGGATAGAGAATCGCAAAGACTCTATGGATGGAAGTTCACAGAGCGAAAGAAAGCGATCGATGAAGGAAACTTTAACGGAGATATTGAAAAAGCTGAAGAACAACTTCAGAATATTCAAAAATTAATTCCGTTGAAACTTTCCGAAGCAGAACCTAAAAAATCTGGAGAATAAAAAACGTAAAAAATGTCAAAATTTAAGAAGAAAAAAAGCGGAGCTTTACCCGCAATATCGACAGCGTCACTTCCAGATATTGTTTTTATGCTGCTCTTCTTCTTTATGGTAGTAACCGTTCTTAGAGATAGTAATCTTTTAGTGCAACAGAAACTTCCTAAAGGAGACCAGGTAGAAAAACTAAAGAAGGATCGATCTGTTTTTATTTACGCAGGTAAACCAAGTCCTAGATATCAAGACAAATACGGTAAAGAAGGAAAAATCCAAATTGGAGACAAGTACACAGACTTGTCCAACTTGAAATTTGCCCTCACCGAATTAAGAGCTAAACTTCGTCCCGAACTGCAAAGTAAGGTGATGGTAGCACTTAAAGTGGATGAGGAAACCAATACCGGTCTTGTTACCGACATAAAGCAGGAATTGAGAGATTTAAATATGCTCAAGCTCATTTATATCACTACTCCTGGAAATCAGGTGGACGAATAAAATCGTTCAAACTGTGAAAAACGCCTTGATGATTTCAAGGCGTTTTTTGTTTGCAGAAAGTTCAATTAAATTATCTTTAAGGGTGTTTCTGAAAAATAACATACTTCTACTATTTTCTACATTCATCATCACTGGGGCTATTTTAGCACAAGATACCGAGGTAGCCACTTCCGAAGTCGACACAAAATACCGTGAGGATCAGTTTTATATAGGTGTTACTTATAACTTACTGTCCGATAAACCCGATGGTGTTGATTTAAGAGGAGTTTCGGGAGGTATAAGCTTTGGTTACCTTCGAGATATGCCTCTTAACCAACAACGAAATATTGCCATCGCTCTTGGCGCCGGATTGGCAATCGACCAGTATGGGCAAAACCTTTTTATAGGTGAAGACACCAACGAGAACACCATTTTTAGAGCGTTAGGAAGTACTGTGGATTTCGATACCAATCGATTAAGTATGGCGACTCTCGAAGTTCCGTTCGAATTTAGATGGCGTTCTTCCACAGCTACAGATTATAACTTCTGGAGAGTTTACTTCGGAATTAAAACCGGCTATGTTTATTGGTATCGATCCAATTTTAAGCAACCCAACAACGACGTAGCCCAAACCGATATACCCGAATTTGAACAACTCCGAATGGGCGCTACCTTAGCTTTTGGTTATAGCACCTTTAATTTTTACGCTTACTACAGTTTAAATCCCTTTTTTAAAGATGCCCAAACCATCGACACTCAAGAAGAGGTTTCACTAAAAACTATAAAACTGGGAATTATATTCTATATCCTATAACCAGAAATTGAGTACCATAATTTGAGGGAAGAATCCAATGCAAAATCCCAAAACGATTTCGGGTATGGTATGCGCTCTTGTCGATAAACGGGCCGAAGCTACCCATCCATTGCAAAACACCAGAAAAGCAATCCACACAAGCATATTCACTTGAAAATGTATGCTTAAGGCAATCACAAACATGGTGACTCCTGCAATTCCCATTTGATGTAAACTCGCTTTTATTCTGAAAAGTACCAATATAAGTGCACTGATAGCAGAGAATAATATTCCGACGAAGAAAAAGTATAGCTCCGGCGTATCATAAGGGTCAAAAACCATTTTGATAATTAGCAACAGCAATAGACATTGCAGCATCAATGGTATTTTGCGCTCATGAACTTCTCCTAAATGAATACTGCTCACCCAGCCTATATTCCGAAGTAGAAAAAAAGTAACAATCGGAATAAGTAGGGTAATAATAAGAATAGCGATCACTTTTGATTGAATCACTGCTCCCTCGGTAAATCGCGGAGTGATATAGTAATAGATAACCATTCCCAACAACGGCATAAGTAGCGGATGTAGGGCATAGGCTCCAAAGCGTAAAAAATGCTTCATTAGATCTCTTTTCGGAGTCGGGCAACAGGTAAATCCAATTGTTCCCTGTATTTTGCGACGGTTCTCCTGGCGATGGGATATCCCTTTTCTTTCAAAAGTTTAGCCAATTTATCATCGGTTAATGGCTTTCTTTTATCTTCTTCTGAAATGGTAATTTCGAGAATTTTCTTGATCTCTTTCGTTGATACATCCTCTCCTTGATCGTTCTTCATCGATTCACTGAAAAAGTCCTTAATTAATTTTGTACCATAGGGAGTATCCACATATTTGCTGTTCGCCACTCTCGAGACGGTCGAAACATCCATATCAATCTTGTCTGCAATATCCTTTAAGATCATGGGTTTCAATTTTCGCTCATCACCCGATAGGAAATATTCCTGTTGGTGATGCATAATGGCATTCATTGTGACAAAAAGAGTTTGCTGTCGTTGCTTAATCGCATCGATAAACCATTTCGCCGCATCGAGTTTCTGCTTGATGAATAAAACGGCATCCTTTTGAGATTTGGATTTCTTTTTTGCATCCTTATAGCCTTTCAGCATATTAGTATATTCCCTGGAAACGTGCAATTCGGGCGCATTCCTTCCGTTAAGCGTCAATTCCAATTCTCCTTCCACAATTCGAATCGCAAAGTCCGGAACCACGTGTTCAATCATTCGTGTATTGCCCGAATAAGTACCACCCGGCTTCGGATTTAAACCCTCGATTTCCTGTATAGCCTCTCGTAATTCGTCTTCAGAAATATCAAACTTTGAAAGTAGTTTTTTGTAATGCTTCTTCGTAAAATGGTCGAATGTTTCTTCTATGATTTTTGTGGCCAAATCCACCGACAGACTTTCGGGCTTTCTTTTCAACTGTATGAGTAAACACTCTTGAAGGTCTCTGGCAGCGACACCCGCAGGATCTAGTTCCTGTACAATTTTTAGAACCTCCTCTATTTTCTCTTCGGTGGTATATATATTTTGAGTAAATGCTAAATCATCAACGATGTCCTGAATTTCTCTTCGGATATATCCGCTTTCATCCACGCTTCCTACTAAAAATTGGGCAATTTCGAAAGCCTCATCATCAAGTCGATAGGTGTTTAATTGTTGTAAGAGATGTTGATTAAAAGATGTCCCGGATGCATAGGGTGTTTGCTTTTCTTCGTCATCGGCACTGTAGTTATTAGCCGATAATTTATAGGAAGGTATCTCATCGTCACTTAAATAGTCATCTACATTTATGTCGGTTTCAATAACCTCTGCGCCCTCCTCAAACTCATCGAAGTCATCATTTCCGAAGTCATCATCCAAGTTATCTTTTTCATCTTTTCCTCCTTCTAAGGCCGGATTTTCTTCCAACTCCTGCGATATCCTTTGTTCAAATGCTTGTGTAGGCAACTGTATAAGCTTCATCAGCTGGATTTGCTGCGGAGAAAGCTTCTGTGATAATTTAAAATTTAACTGTTGCTTTAGCATTTAATTCTATCTTCTTATAAATTTAAAAAAAACTAGCTACTTAAAACGATAAGCGGCTAGTTTTAGTTTGAGTTTTACTGAATTCTTTTTGTTTTAGAATTCTGCATTTCCGGGAGTTCTCGGATAAGGAATTACGTCTCTTATATTTCCCATCCCGGTCACAAATTGTACTAACCTTTCAAATCCTAGTCCGAAGCCACTATGCACACAGGTTCCGAATTTTCTCAAATCCAGGTACCAATACAATTCCTCTTCGGGAATATCCATGGCTGTCATCTTTTCTTTTAACACCTCGTAGCGCTCTTCACGTTGTGATCCTCCAACAATTTCACCAATCCCGGGGAATAAAACATCCATAGCACGAACGGTCTTACCGTCTTCATTCAAACGCATATAAAACGCCTTGATATTGGCCGGATAATCAAATAAAATCACAGGGCACTTAAAGTGTTTTTCAACCAGAAAACGCTCGTGTTCACTTTGAAGATCGGCTCCCCACTCTTCTATCACGTACTTAAACTTCTTCTTTTTGTTCGGCTTGGAGTTCTTTAAGATATCGATGGCCTCGGTATAACTTACTCTTTTAAAGTTGTTATCAACCACAAAACGCAATTTATCTTTTAGAGACATATCGCTGCGCTCTGCCAATGGCTTAGTTTTTTCTTCCTGAATTAATCTGTTTTCCAAAAAGTCCAAATCATCCTCACAGTGATCCAACGCATATTTTACAACATATTTGATGAAGTCTTCGGCCAGATCCATATTATCTGAAAGATCGTAAAACGCCACCTCCGGTTCAATCATCCAAAACTCTGCTAAGTGTCGAGAGGTATTCGAATTTTCGGCTCTAAAAGTAGGCCCGAAAGTATAGACTTTCCCCAATCCCATGGCATAGGTTTCTGCTTCCAACTGTCCGCTAACCGTTAAGTTGGATTCTTTTTCGAAAAAGTCTTTCTTATAATCAATTTCGCCTTGTTCGTTCAGCGGAATGCTTTTAAGATCCATGGTAGTCACCCCAAACATTTCCCCGGCTCCTTCGGCATCACTCCCTGTAATAATGGGCGTGTTCATATAGTAGAATCCGTTCTTCTGAAAGTATTCGTGCACAGCAAAGGCCAGCTTAGATCGAAGTCTCATTACGGCACCAAAGGTGTTGGTACGAATACGCAAATGTGCTTGTTCCCGAAGTTTTTCGAGTGTATGTCGCTTCGGAGAAAGTATGGTGAATTTTACTTCTTCGGGATCGGCCTCTCCTAAAATCGTGATATCTTCAACTTGAATTTCAACAGTCTGACCCTGTCCCTGACTTTCCACCAATACACCTTCGACCTCAATGGCTGCTCCAACAGTGATTTTTCTAATTAAATTTTCATCAAAATTTTCAAAATCCACTACACATTGCAGATTTTTTATCGTAGAACCATCATTGAGAGCGATGAATCGATTACTACGGAATGATCGCACCCAACCCGCAATTTTGAGCGGTTGTAAGGAAGGTTCACTTTGTAGAATTTCTTTGATTCCTTTTGACTTCATGCCTTAATTTTTGAAGGGGTAAAGATACTTTTTTTAATTCTGAAATTTTATGACTAAACCTCGGTTTCTTCCAGGACCTCCAGTTCCGATTCGTCCAAGGGAATTTCTTGAGTTTCCGGAATGATTTCCAAGGCTGGTTTTTTGAGAGTTTCTTTGTTTGCTATGCTTCTTTCCAGCGATAATAATAAGGAAGGCAGCAATAATAGATTGGCTAACATCGCAAACAATAAGGTGGCAGAAACTAAGGCACCTAGAGCGACTGTTCCGCCAAAGCTGGAAATGGTAAATACCGAAAACCCGAAGAACAACACGATGGAAGTATAAAACATACTTACTCCTGTTTCTTTCAAAGCCGCATACACCGATTTTTTAATCTTCCAGTTATTCACCATCAATTCTTGGCGGTACTTTGCTAAAAAGTGAATGGTATCATCCACCGAAATACCGAATGCAATGCTAAATACTAAAATTGTGGACGGTTTGATAGGAACTCCCAAAAAGCCCATAAGACCAGCCGTGATAAGTAATGGCAGAAGGTTGGGAATAAGCGAAACCGCTATCATTTTAATATTTCGGAACATCCACGCCATAAATATGGCAATGAGCAAAATGGCCAACGAAAGGGATAGAATGAGGTTGTTCACCAAATATTTAGTTCCTTTCTCAAAAATAAACGCCTTCCCCGTAATGGATACATCATAGCGGTCCTCAGGAAAAATCTTTGCGATTTTCGCTCTCAAGTCCTCTTCAATCCTGTCGAAGCGCTCGGTGGGTGTGTCTTTCATAAAAGTGGTAATCCGAGCAAATTGGCCGGTGGAGTCTACATAACTGGAGATTAGTCCGGTTTGATCGGAACTACTTTTAGCATAGGATAGAATAAAAGTGCGTTCTTGACTATTGGGTAATTGGAAATACTCAGGATTCCCATTATAATATGCCTGCTTCGAATATTTCACTAATTCGACCACGGAAGTAGTATTCGAAAACTCATCAAATTCTTCGATATACTCCTGAAGTTCATTCATTCGCTTCAAAGTGGCTAGTTTCATCACCCCTTTTTTCCGCTTGGTATCCACCAATATTTCGAGCGGCATGATTCCTTCGTATTCTTTTTCAAAGAATTTGATATCGGAATAAAACCCAGCATTTTTAGGCATATCTTCAATTAAACTACCAGACAATTTGATATTGTAAATTCCAACGATACTGGCACACAACAAACTGATGGTAGCCACATAAATGGCAATGCGGTGGCCTTTCACCATTCTCTCCATCCAATCCACGAAACTTCCTATCCACCTTTTGTTGAGGTGCTTTAAATGTTTGTACTTGGGCACAGCCATATAACTGTACACAATGGGAATTATAAAAAGGCTCAATAGGAAAATTGCAATAATATTGATGGAAGCCACTGTCCCAAACTCTTTTAGCAGCTTGCTATTTGTTAAAATGAAGGTAGCAAAACCTGAAGCTGTGGTAACGTTAGTCATCAAAGTTGCATTCCCCACTTTCGCGATCACACGTTGTAAGGATTTCGCCTGATTTCCATGCAGCTTTATTTCCTGCTGATATTTATTGATAAGGAAAATACAGTTCGGAATTCCAATTACGATTATTAAGGGCGGGATTAAAGCCGTAAGAACTGTTATTTCGTAATGTAATAAACCAAGGACCCCAAAGGACCACATTACGCCGATGATTACCGTGATCATCGAGATGAACGTAGCCCTAAAAGACCTAAAGAAAAAGAAAAAGATCAATGAGGTAACCCCAAGAGCCCAGCCTATAAAAAGACCAATTTCATCAATAATATTTTGGGAATTTAGTGTTCTTATATAGGGCATACCAGAGGCATAAACCTCCACCCCGGTTTCACTTTCAAATTTTTCTATAAGGGGAATTAAATCTTCAACGATAAAATCTTTTCTTTCCGAAGTATTCACAATTTCCTTGTTCAAGTAAATTGCTGTTCGAACCGATTCTTTATTGGGGCTATAAACCAAGCCTTCATAAAAAGGAAGTTTGTTGAAAAGCTCGTATTTAAAACGGTCGAGCTTCTCTTGGTCGGGCATGGTGTCTTTTAATACCGGCACTAAAGCAAAGGCTGCACTGTCCTTTCTTTTTTCTAGGGTTTGAAGATCACCTATGGAAAGCGTAAAATCTACGGAGGGATACTCATTTAACCTCTTTGACAGATTGTGCCAAGCTTTAAAAACTTCTGGTTGAAAAAGACTTGTGTCTTTAACTCCAAGAATAACAAGGTTACCTTCGTCACCAAAAGTGTCCAGAAAACTTTGATACTCTTTATTAAACTCGTGGTTATCGGGAAGCAGGTTCGCCTCGGTGTAAGTGAAGCGCATATGTTTCCATTGCATCGCCATAAAAACGGTGGCGGCAACGATCGCAATTATAATAAGAGTTCTATTTCTTAAAATAAATCGGGCGACTGCACTCCAAAATCCGATACTAAAAAGTTTATTCAATGACTATGCTTAAAATTCGCGCAAAGGTATGAAATACCTAGTATCGAGTTCGAAACAAAATGTTATAATTTTAGGTTGAAAGTGAATTTAAATGAAATATTATCCTCGAAATCGGGAAGATGATAAAATCCGTATCGATAGGCAAAGCTTAAACCAAATCCGAAAAGGATTCTGTTTAGTTCCAGGCCGCTTTCAGAATAAAGTTCATTGAGAGTGGAAAAGGGAATACCTACATGACGCTCCCTATAGCTCATGTTCCCTATAGCATGTTTAGTGATAAGGACTAATTCGGGTTTGAATTTTTCTGAAATGTAAAACCTACGAAGACTGTGCTTAACCTGTAAAGTGGCCAATCTACTTGAAAAGAATTCACCGAAATACATGGTTTCAAAACTACGTATCCCCGCCACCGAAAAACGCTGAAGAATTTCATCTTTGGTAGGACTGTTCGGATAGGCATGAAAGAGATGAGTTAATGGGACATCCCCAAAAGCTAGATTACCTTCCAACACGAAATTGGTGGAGGATAAATTAGTGCGTTTGATATAATAATCGAATTTTAAACCTAATTTGGTATAGCTGAAATCACTTTCAGCAATACCCTCGAATCCTTGGGTGACTTGAGCACTAATTTTCGGAAAACCGTCAAAATATTCGATTCGGCCGTCGTCTGTGGTGAAAAAGTTGGTTTTCGGACTAAAACGAACAGAGACGGTGGCTTCGGCAAGTTTATACCGATCATAGGCGGTATTATCGATGGCAAATTGATAATCTTCAATTTGTTCGACGTTACTATGAGATAGTTTTATTTCAGAAAGAAATTTAGGAGAAAATTCATGTTGCAAACTGGACTTCCAAGAACGATACTTATAGAATTGTGTAATATTGATCAATCTGGGTTCGAATACCGAATACACTCTGGCATCGGTTAAATATTTGAAGGTTCCTATTTCTGAAATATCCTTTGTATAGTACAGGTTCGCCCATGTATTTGTTTCGGGGTTCAATCTAATATTGCCGCCCAAACTATATTTGTATTCTTGGTCCTTAAATCCGCGGGCTATGTATCCGCCAATTTTAAAGTTTTCAAACAATCGTTCGTTGGTGATTCCACCAATCCCCAAACGGAATCCTTCGTAATTATTATACTTCACGAAATACCGAAGATCCACGTCAAAAAACCCTATAGGATAGAAACCAGTTTTAAACGGACTCTTCTTAATTTCCTTTTTATCCGAGACGGTATCAGTAATTACAACCGCCGGTTCTTGGCACCAGATGTTACCTGAGATACAAATACAGCATAACAGTAGAAACGATTTTGTAAGCGGGGTGAAGCTCTTCAATACTAAAAGGTAAAAATAAAGCGGCAATGGAGCCGCTTTTATGATGTTAGAATATGACGGGATTAAACCGTCATAATTTCACTTTCTTTTTTAGAATAAATCGCATCGATCTTAGCGATATGATTATCGGTTAATTCTTGGATATCGATTTCAAGATTCTTCTTCATATCTTCTGAAATATCCAAGTCCTTAATCTCGTTGTTTGCACTCTTGCGGTCATTTCTCACTCCTATTTTGGCTTCTTCCGCCTCGGCTTTCGCTTGTTTCGCCAACTCGCGTCTACGTTCTTCGGTTAGTGGAGGTACGTTTATAATTACGCTTTCACCATTATTCATAGGGTTAAAGCCCAAATTCGCACTGTGAATTCCCTTTTCAATTTCAGGAATTAGTGCCTTTTCCCAAGGTTGAATAGAAATAGTCATACCATCTGGGGTGTTGACATTGGCAACTTGGTTTAACGGTGTTGGACTGCCGTAGTAATCGACCATTACACCACTCAACATGGAAGGAGAAGCCTTCCCGGCTCTAATATTAACCAGTTTTTTCTCCAAATGTAAAATGGCTTTATCCATCGACTCTTTGGTACTGTCCAGTATGAATTTAATTTCTTCGTCCATAATATATTTTAATTGCTTTTTGACAAAAACCAGACCAAAGTTAAAGATTTACTTTTGTTCCGATCTTTTCACCGGAAACTACCTTTAACAAATTTCCTTTTGTATTCATATCGAATACAAT
>JABDKT010000025.1 GCA_013002065.1 Flavobacteriaceae bacterium | reverse complement strand
GTGTTACCTTGACAGGGTAGAAGTCACTGGTTCGAATCCAGTATGACCCACCTTCGCCCTCCGAAGCTCAGCATTTATGATGAGCGAAGGAGGGCTTCTCGGTTGCACTCCTATTTCAAAATTTAGTTTGAGGGCTTCGGTGGACATGCCCACATCGCGACTCGGAAGCTCAGCATTTATGATGAGCGAAGGAGGGCTATTTTTCATTTTAAAATAGAATAGATCTCTATATCAAATCCAAAACTCTTTCAAGCGCCATGCCTCGCGAGCCTTTTATGAGAAGTTGTTTTTGTGAAATGCTTTGTTGATTCAGAAATGCTTGGAGGTTCTCGAAGGTTTTAAAGAGTTGTATCGTTTCAGAAGAAACTTTTGTTTCGAAAAAATTCTCTCCTACCAAATACACATCACCTACTTCTTGCTTTTCAAGATAATCAACGATGGCTTGATGTTCTGTTTTTGCTTCAGACCCTAATTCGAACATATCTCCAAGGATAAGAAGTTTTTCTCCTTCCGTTTGTTCAAAATTTTCAATGGCGGCCATCATGCTGGTCGGATTCGCATTGTAGGCGTCCAAAATGATACGAATTCCGTTTTTCTCAATAATTTGCGAACGATTCATGGACGGGATGTATTCTTCAATCGCTTCTTTGATTTTTTCGACAGGAACTTCAAAATAATCGCCTATAGCAACAGCGGCTGCGATATTGTGGAAATTGTAAAGCCCAATTAAGTGACTTTTTATCACCATGCCTTTGTATTCGAGTTCCAACATTCCGGAAGCGTCATTGAGTTTTACATATTTATCCTGCTGCTCATTTCCGAAGGTAATACGGTTCATGGGCTTGGTAATTTCCATTTGTTTGGCATCATTCCCATTTACAAAAACCAGCTTGTCGTTATTCAGTAAATGTTTATACAATTCACTTTTTCCTTGTATCACTCCTTCCAAACTGCCAAAACCTTCCAAATGCGCTTTTCCGAAGTTGGTGATATAACCAAAGTCGGGTTGGGCGATCTCACAGAGTGTCTCGATTTCTTTCAAATGATTAGCACCCATTTCAACAATGCCTATTTCCGTCTCGGAAGTCATTTCAAGTAGGGTGAGAGGTACGCCAATATGGTTGTTTAAATTACCTCGGGTTGCAGTGGTGTTGAACTTTTTTGCTAAAACTGCGTGAATCAATTCCTTGGTCGTGGTTTTACCGTTACTTCCTGTGATGGCAATAATGGGTAGGTTTAAGTGCTTTCGATGGTAAGCTGCCAATTTCTGGAGTAATTTCAGCGAATTACCATACAAAATTGTCTCTCCTGTATTTTTGTGATAGTTAATTTGATCGATGACAACTTTGTATGCCCCTTTATTAAGGGCCTCTTGGGAGAACTCATTGCCGTTGAAATTATCGCCCTTAAGAGCGAAAAATAGACAGCCTTTGGTAATTTTACGTGTGTCTGTACAAACTCCGTTACTTTCGAGAAAGATTTGATGCAGTTGCTCTATTTTCAATTCGAGGGTTTTTCTGAAAAATAAAAATACAAAAAACCCTCCGTGGCATTTCGCTTTGGAGGGTTCAAATTATATTGAAACTATAAAATTTTAATGTCTAGGACGTTTTCCTTTCTGTGATTTGGATCCTACTCTCGACATCGCACATCTAAATCCGATGTAATCTGTAGCCATATCCTGAGGGAAATAACGTCTTTGTGCCGGATCTAACCAGTAGTCACGATCTCTCCAAGAACCACCTTTATAAACGCGAACCTCGTTGTCGATAAGCGTAGTTCTGTTAGTGGATTTATCGTATTGACGTTGTAATGCTCCTGTACTATCATCGGCATACACCTGATGCTTCGGAGAATTATACATTCTCTTGCCTTCTTCAATTCCTTCTTCTTCCTCACCACCGAATGATTGATAGTAACGTGTAGAACGCTTATCACCATCTCGGTAATCACGGTTATCGGCCGTAGAGAAATTAGTTCTTAAGTAAGTTTCGTTTTCGTCAACAGGTACCTGTAAAATTTCTCCAGGTAGGTTACGAGCAATAATTTTACCATTACTTAGAGTGTCAAAAATAATGGAGTCTGCGGTAACAATTTTTATTTTACCATCTTCTCCAATAGCATTTTTGGTATAAACATTACCTCGGTAATAATTAAAATCGTTGAACTCGTCATCAACAATGGGTCTGTAAACATCTGCTACCCACTCTGCCACATTTCCGGCCATATCATAAAGTCCGAAGTCATTTGGCTCGTATGACTTGATTTCAGCAGTAATATCGGCTCCATCATCACTCCATCCTGCAATTCCCCCGTAGTCACCATCACCTTGCTTAAAGTTAGCTAGCTGGTCTCCACGAGATCTTCTCTTTCCTGAACGAGTGTATTGTCCGTCCCAAGGATATTTCTTTCTTCCTCGGTAAACGTTGTAATTTCTTAATCCAACTAGTCCTAAAGCGGCGTATTCCCACTCAGCTTCTGTTGGAAGTCTGTAAGAAGGTAATAATAGTCCGTCTTTTCTTTGAACATATAGATTGGTACTGTCTTCGCTTCTCTTAGCTAAAGACTCGGAACGCTTACCACCACGAGTAATGGAGTCATTTCCACCATAAGCTTGGGTAGGAGCGTTTAAATATGTTTGAGTGCTGAAGGTTTCGCCGGGTTCAACATCATATCTTGCATTTCTGGAAGTGATTCCTTCTTCTTCAAGAATCAATTCGTTGACACGGTCACTTCTCCAATTACTGAATTCAACCGCTTGAATCCAACTTACACCCACTACAGGGTAATCGGCATATGCCGGATGACGAAGGTAATTATTGGTCATAACCTCGTTATAACCTAAACGATTTCTCCAAACAAGTGTATCTGGAACAGCGCCTTCGTAAATTCTTCGGTAATTTTCGTCACTAGGAGGGAAAACTTGCTTGATCCAATCTAAGTACTCTAAGTACATTAAATTGGTAACTTCTGTCTCATCCATATAAAAGGACTGAACGTGCTGCTGATTAGGACTGTTGTTCCAATCATGCATGGGATCATCTTGTACTCTACCCATGGTAAAGGTACCTCCTTCAATAAATACGAGACCGGGGCCGGTTTCTTGCTCTTTTGCCTTGGGATTGTACTGGAATCCGCCTTCTTTGGCGTTCATCTTCCATCCGGTAGCTCTAGAACTATTTTTGTAGTCTCTAGACTTACTACAACTCACAATAAGAGTGGTGGTAGCTACCGCAATAAATAGCTTTAATAATAGGTTCTTTCTAAAGTTCATAGTTTCAAATATGAAAAAATTGGGTTCGCAATATAGTAATTAACGATAAAAGTGCAATAATATTTTAATATTAATGCACCACAACAAAAGGCCAAATATAAGCGGCCAATGAGAATAACGCCACACTTATCAAATTATTATAATACTATTAATTTTAATTTAAAACTTTAAAATGTGGGTTATACTAAGCGTATATTTGATGCGTTAATTGTTAAGATGAGAAAATTACTTCCTCTAGTTACTTTTTTATTACTTTCTACCCTTCTTTTTGGTCAAAAAAAGGATATAAGCATTTATTGGGATGCCAAGAATACTGCGGAATCTTCGAGTTTTTCCGACTCAAAAGTAAGCAATCGAAAAGATAAAGTACTGTCTTCCATCCACTTAAAAGTGAATAAGGATGAACTGTCGTTTTTTTATCAGTGGCAGGACAATAGAATGGCGGACGAAAAATCAATCGAAATAACCAACATTCAATATGGGAATTTAACTTCGGAAGAGCGTAAGAAAGTAAACACTGCTTTAGTGCCCGATAAGCCGGAATATAGACTTATTTCATCTCGCGCCAGAAATATTACCTATAATTCGGTATATATGTCGCCCGTTGTTAGGGTTAATGGGCAATTACGCAAGGTTTTATCCTTTTCAGTTAACTATAAGTACGCCGTTTCAAGAAATTCTGGATCTCCGAGTATTATCACGAATTCGGTGCTCGCAACAGGGGACTGGTACAAGTTTCAAGTGGAAGAAACAGGGGTTTACAGAGTCTCTAAGTCATTTTTGGACGATATGGGTATGAATACCGACGGAATAGACCCACGAAACATCAGAATTTATGGGCATGGAGGTAAACCCCTACCA
>JABDKT010000239.1 GCA_013002065.1 Flavobacteriaceae bacterium | reverse complement strand
CTCCTGAAATCTCCCAACTTTCACCCATATTATTAGATTCTGTCTTGCCTAATACAGATCTTAACTTATCGCCACCCCAAACCTATTCTTTTAGTTGTGGATGAAATTTTAGTGGATATAAAGCTGTGCCTTCCATTAAGCAGACTTCTTCAAGTGGGCAATGGCTTTTTTGATATGCGGATCGGCTCCTAAAGCCTCAAATTTAAAGGTCAATTCTCCATTTTTATTAAAAACAAAAGTTTCTCTGCCCGGTAAAAGACCCAAGATACCTTTTTTTACTCCAAATTTACGTCTCACTTTATTTTTTGAATCGGATAACAGCGTGAAGGGTAATTTATAACGTTTAGAGAATTTCCGATGCGACTCTTCCGAATCACTACTAATGCCAATTACTTCTACACCCATATCGGTAAAATCCTCATAACTGTCTCTAAACAGGCAAGCTTCTCGATTACAACCCGGTGTGAAATTCTTAGGATAGAAATAAATCACCACAGCCGTTTTGCCTTTTACGGAAGCGCTGTTAAAGGAAGCGCCAGTTTGATCTGTTAGTGTGAATTCTGGGAGAGTATCTCCAATTTTTAGGCTCATTATCTTAACCAGTATAGATTACAAAGTTTCGCGGAGTTTCATACAGTTCCACAGAAATATCAAATTTTTTATCCAACCTTTTCCGTAGCTTATTCCAAATTACGATGGCAATATTTTCGACCGTAGGATTGAGATCCTCGAATTCGGGAACTTCGATGTTTAAATTCTTATGATCGAAAGGGTCCTCCACTTCATCTTTTATAAGGTTTTTTAGAATTTTGAGATCGATTAAATACCCTGTTTCGGAATCTACCTCACCCGTTAAACCAACTATGAGTTCGTAGTTATGACCGTGATAATTCGGGTTGCTACATTTACCGAAAACCTCTTTATTTTTCTCATCATTCCAATCCTCTCGGAACAATCGATGTGCTGCATTGAAATGCGCTCTTCTATAGACTGTTAAACTCATACTTTTAAATATTGGTAAAAATTCTGAAATATTATTTTAAACCAAGCCGTGTAAATATCGGGGTTGGTTTTTATATCGGCTGCCACCTCCTCTAATGGCATCCATTTCCACGCAGCCACTTCATCTTGATTAATAATTGGTGCATCGTTGTATTTTCCCACTAAGATATGGTCAAACTCATGTTCTGTTAATCCGTTATCAAAGGGGGCTTTGTATATAAACGAAGTTGCTTCGTTTAGTTTGGTTTCAAAACCCATTTCTTCCATTAGTCTTCTTTTCCCAGCTTCGAGAGAAGATTCTCCATTACGTTGATGGCTACAACAAGTATTAGTCCACAAACCGGGAGAATGATATTTAGTCAAGGCTCGTTGTTGGAGCATGAGTTCATTTTCAGAATTAAAAATAAATACTGAAAAAGCTCTATGTAATACACCTTTTTGATGAGCCTCCATTTTAGGCATTAAGCCTATTTGCTCATCCTTATCATTAACAAGAATAACTTGTTCTTCCATGGGATAGTTCGCAATTTTTTTCAAAAATACAAAATGCGATGTTAAGAAAATCAAAAAGCGCCCAATGAAGATTGAGCGCTTTTTAAAATTATGTTGATATTCTTAGTTCTCCAGTCCTTCGACGCTTTGAACAATTAAGAACATTGAACGACGGTTTAGTTGGTGTTCCTCTTCCGTACATTCAACTCCGTTTGAACATTGGTTCTGCAGCCTGTATTCTCCATAACCTTTGGCAGTTAAACGGGATTTATTAATTCCTTGGTCCACTAACCAATTGAGCGTTGATTGGGCTCTTTTCTCGGATAGCGCTTCGTTATAAGCATCATTTCCTCGAGAATCGGTGTGAGATTCGATGTGAATCACCAATTCAGGATATTGCCTCATTGCTGCTAAAATTTTCGCTAATTCAACGGCAGCATCGGGTCTAATGTTATAACGATCGAAATCGAAATAAATAGGTTCTAGACTTAATCTACATCCTAAGTCGTTCGGCGGACAAGGATCGCACTCTAAGGCAACAGGAACATTAATAGTTCCGGTAGCTCCGGGAGTTTCAACAAATTCTTCATTAAATTCACAGCCTTCACTAGTGGCTCTCACTAAGTATTGAGAATCACAAGCAGCAATGGCGTCGAATGTATAAGTACCATCTTCTCCGGCTGTAACCGTTTCTACCAAATTATTATTAGCGTCTAACAGCATTACAGTGGCTCCTGGCAACGGATCTCCTGTTACCTGGTTAGTTACCACACCTGCTATCGAAATGATACATTTTTCTTGAACTCTATAAATTTCGTCGGAAATACTTCCTTCCTCCCCATCGCGGTTTGAAGATAGATATCCAAGTCGCTGACTTTCTTTGATAATAAATCCGAAATCATCTTTACTACTATTTGCAGGTTCTCCGAGATTTGTAATTTCTCCTGCTTTACCGTTTGAGTTTAGGGTGGTGGTGAATATATCCAAACCTCCTAATCCTGAGCGACCATCACTGGAGAAGTAAAGATTGTTAGCCTCGCTTATAAATGGGAAAGTTTCACGAGCTTCAGTATTTACTGTAGGACCTAAATTTACGGGATCTCCATAAGTTCCATCTTCCATTAAATTTACATACCAAAGATCTGACATTCCTATCGAACCTTTCATATCGGAGGCAAAATAAAGCCTTTTCTCATCTACGCTAAGAGCCGGGTGTGCAACGGAATATTCGTCGCTGTTAAAAGGTAATTCTTCTATGTTCGTCCAAAAATTATCTCCGCTTTTGATGGCTTTATATAATTTAAGACGAATAGTTTTATCACTATCCCTTCCTTTTTTACCGTCAATAAAGTTGTTTCTGGTAAAATAGACCGTATTCCCATCTTTGGTAAAGGCTGTAGAAGACTCATGGTAACGGGTATTAATCTCACCATCCAAAGGTGTAACATTCGATAGTTTTCCTTCGGAATCCATATCGGCTGTGTACAAATCTAAGAACGGTTGTTCGTTCCAATCGTGTATTTTAATTCCTTCGGTATTTAGAGCTGCTGAAGCAAAAACCAATTTGTTTTGGTAGTACGAAGGTCCGAAATCGGAAGAAGAAGTATTAATGCTCACCTTTTCCACTTCATAACCTTTGGCAGCAAAAGCGATACTCTCTAAATAGTTGGGATTGTCTTGATAGTTCTTTAGTATTATACCCGAACCACCAATGGCTGCATAAGCGTCCATCATTTGATCGGATTCTGCATACTTCCCTACCGACTTAAGCGATTGAGCGGCTCTGTAATAATAGATTGGCTCCGCCTCACTTGGATATTGATTGATAAGCTTTTGATACCATTTGGCTGCTTCGGTATATTCGCTATTAAAGTAATAGGTGTCTCCAAGTTTGGAAAACACTTGAGCCGATTGGTATCCATCTTCAACCACGTTTAAGTAAATTTGACGTGCATCGATATACGAGTATTTGTCAAATTCTTTATTGGCTTTTTCAACTTGTTTTATTTGGGCTTGGGCGGTACTAGCGACTACAATCACTAGCAGGGACATAAGTATTTTCGTAAATACTGTTTTTGTATGCATATTCAATTTTTTAAAAGAATCTAGGTGTTAACACTCGTTCTGGTTTTCTAAATACATCGAAACGTAAGAACACTTCATAAGAACCATCACTATAAGTTTCGATATCGGTTGTCTGATAATCATACCCAACTCCAATGAAGAGTTCGTCTGACACCTGAAACCCTGCCAAAGCACTTAGTGCTGCACTCCAACGATAGGAAGCTCCAATGGTAAATTTCTCATTAATTAAGAAGTTCGCAGAGGCATCCCATTGTAATGGAGATCCACTTACGACCTTAATTAAAGTAGCCGGCTTAAATTTTAAGTTTTCGTTAATATCAAATACATAACCTGCGATAAGGAAATAATGCAATCTTTCGGCTGCAGTAGTTTCACCCGCAAACGAATTTGGATCATTTACGATATTATCGATTTGAGATTCGTCGAAATGTTTCGTTGTGAGAAAATTCGGAACCGATAATCCTGCGTAGAATTTATTGGTGTAATAATACACCCCAGCTCCAATTTGAGGTTGCACCTTTCGGTCTATTTGTCCGTCAAAAACATCACCAGCACCTTCCACTGGAATGTTTAATTTGCTAAAATCTATATCAAGTAGATCTAAACCTGCCTTCACACCAAATGAAACTTGTGCATTATCTGATGCATTGATCCTATAAGCATAGTCCACATTTATATTCGACTCGGTGGCTGGACCTATTTCGTCATGAACGATAGATAAACCAAGACCCATATTGTCTAATGCTCCAATTGGAGTATTGACAGATAGTGTACCGGTTTTGGGAGCACCATCAAAATTGACCCATTGAGTACGTCCTAGAAGACCAATGCTCAGGCCTTCCCGAGTACCGGCATATGCAGGATTAACCACTTGAGTATTGTACATATACTGTGTGTACTGCGGGTCTTGCTGCGCGTTACTTGAAAATGTCCCAAGTAAAATCAAAACTAAGATTGCTATGTAACTGTTTCTCATCTTTATGTATTTTTTATCCGGGAAGGGAGAACCCCTCCCGGAATATTTTGATTTTCTATCTGTTTATATATAAGTATCCGTTATACTGACTCTCACCTGGATTCTCACCAGAGAATGTTAGTACATAGAAGTAAGTACCTGTAGGTAATTCTTCACCTTCTCTAATAGTGGCTCTACCATCGGATGTACCGGTGAATACATTCGTTGTCTCGTTGTATCCTTCAGTCTCCCATACTAGTACTCCCCAACGGTTGTAAATCTTCACGTTGTTATTCGGGAAGCTTTCAATTCCTTCAATCCAGAAGAAGTCGTTTAACCCATCCATGTTAGGCGTAACTCCATTCCATATTTCGAAAATTGCACCACCAACATTTGGTAATGTTACTATCGTTGGATCATCAGGATCACCATCACCGTTGTTATCGATGTTATCTAAGTTCGTTGGATCATCGGAGTCATCAGTCACTTCGATACCCGTATCAGTAACACCCGTACCTAGCGCTTGGTTAATTACCTGGCCGGCTTCTATATCGGCTTCAGTAATAGTGTACGTCGCACTAAAGGTGTCGGAATCAGATTCGCCTGGTAACAATACCGCAATTGGACCACCCGTGATTTCAATACCGGGTAATAGATCGATTATTGTGATATCGTATAAGGTTACTGTTCCTGTATTAGTAACTGTAAAGTTATATACAATGGTTTCTCCTACTTGAGGAATCTCATCCATATTCTCATCTTGCCACTCACCAGTTTTCTCAACTTGCATTTCAGGCATCTGACAAAGTGTGCTAATAGTTGAATCATCTTCGAAGTTACTATCGTCATCACTTAAGTCGGACACGACTGTGTTATCCGGTGCTGTACCTTCCACTAATGCTTGGTTTTCAACTTGTCCGGCATTCACATCATCTTGAGTCACTGTATAAACGGCAGAGAATGTTTCTGTATCAGACTCACCAGCGGCAATCGAAATTGGCCCTCCAATGACAGTTACCATCGGATCTGTGACAATCACATTTGAAAGAACTACATTTCCTAAGTTCGTCACCACGAAATCGTAAACAATCGTTTCACCTAAGTCAATACATCCATTACCATTCTCATCAGCAGGCGTACCTACTTTGATAAGGGCAATTTGAGGTCCTTGACACAATCCGGTAATCGTTGGATCATCTTCAAACTCACTATCATCATCGGAAAGGTCAGAAACCTGACTACCATCCGGTGCATCTGCCGTTGCTATTGCCTGATTTTCAACAAATCCAGCATCAATATCGGCTTGAGTGATTACATATGTTGCAGTGAACGAAGTCGCGTCTGTTTCAAGTGGTGCCAGGGTTATTGGGCCACCTACTACGTTAACGAGTGGATCACTTATAGTTACATTGGTTAAGGTCACAGTACCATAATTGAACAATTCGAAAGAATACGTTATTGTTTCCTTAGGATCTGCACAACCATTTCCGTTGGTATCGTTAACCGTTCCAGTTTTGATCAATGCAATTACTGGTGTCTGGCAGAACTCAACTACAGTTGGGTCATCTTCAGTAATAACTTCATCATCCGATAAATCGGAAACCGTACCACCGCTCGGCGTAGTTCCAACAGCTTCCGCCTGGTTAACTACTTGACCTGCATCAACGTCGGCTTGCGTAAGCGTATAAACCGCTGTGTAAGTAGTACTATCTGTTTCACCAGGTAGTAAACTAGCAATTGGTCCACCACTAATTACAATACCCGGTAATGGATCTGTAACAGTAATATCGGTCAATGTAAGGTTACCGGTATTCACCACAGTAAATTGATATTCGATGAAGTCACCTTCTGTAGGACATCCTCCTCCAGGTACTGGCGGGAAGTCTCCTTGCTTGATCAAAGCGATACTAGCATCTTGACAAACCTCAGTTACAGTTGGATCATCTTCCAATACACTATCATCATCAGATAGGTCATCTACCACAGTACCATCTGGCGCTGTTCCTTCTGCAGTTGCTTGATTGGTTACTGAACCATTATCAATATCAACTTGAGTTATGGTATAAGTCGCAGTATAAATCCAAGCTTCAGTTACATCCAATTCAGTATCACCATCCGTATCACCAGAATCCGGTCCAGGAATATTACCTCCCAAGAATGGATCATCTACGATGATATTTGCTAAACTCACGTTTCCTTCATTAGTTACCGTGAAAGTATAATCAATTGTCTCTCCCGGATCACTACATCCGTTTTGGTTGTCGTCATTAAGCACTCCAACCTTCACAATCGCAATTGCCGGACTTTGACATACAGTGGTGATTGTTGGATCGTCTTCCAAGACACTATTGTCATCGGAAA
>JABDKT010000221.1 GCA_013002065.1 Flavobacteriaceae bacterium | reverse complement strand
ATGTACTCCTGTCGAAATACATCCCGCGATGGTTTGTCCGTTACTAGCACCTGTCGTTTTAAGCGACTTGCCTTTGCTTTCTAGAAAATGTGAGATTTCTTTGATCTCATTTCCGCATTGAAAAAAGAAAAGATTTTCACTTTTATAAGGTGAATTGGCGTGCATCCCGGCAGAGGGGATTGGAAAACCGATATTCATGTTAGCTGTAAAGTGCATGCGATCGGGATGGTGAGCGATAGAGGACATGGACCATTTAGAACCGATAGACCTAAAGCCTTCATTATTGTCATCTGCTTCTTTGATCAACCTCCGAATTTCATCGGCTGCATCATTATAGCGATCGGAAATGGACGGCATATTGCTTTCGTCCTCCAATTCGGTGGTGAGAAAAAACTTTAGGTCGAAGCGACCATTTTTATGAAGGGTGTCCCACCAAACGCGCGGGTCTATTCTAGTTGTAGCCATAATTATTCAATATCAATTTCTCCTGTATTTACTTTTTTCACACAAACATATTTTACTTTCACGGTACGCCTTTTTCCTAATGTTAGTATGTACTTTAAAAGCCCACCGAAGGTGGTTCTGTATTCCACAGAATGTAGCGCTCCCGATTTACAGTCAGGGATATTTATTGGGTATTCGTTTGTTTCAATGCCCACTTTGGCAACGGTGTCCAAGATTCTTACCAATTCTCCTGCGGTAACCACTTCAGATTCTGTATCGGCCGGTTCCGGTCCTGGACCATTGGTCACCTTTACGCGAACAGAATAACAGGATGTAAGAAGAATTAAGACAAGCGCGGCGAGGATTAGGTTTTGTTTCTTCATAGAAGTTTAGATTTATCGCATAGGCAATGTGTTGAAGTAGTTGCCTATTTCATTGTAAACCATAAAGTTGCAATAAATATTGGAGAATAAAAACAGGGTTTTACCTATATTTTAAACTGAAAAACCCCTCCATAAGAGGGGTCTATACGAATATTTTATAGTAATCTAGAACTGATATCGTATTCCCAAAGCAATATCGAACTCCAGATCGTCATTTACGTTTCCAAACCCAATTTCCGGTCTAAAATCTAAGGAGAGCAGCAAAGGAATTTCGAAATTATATTCAATACCTATGTCACCGGCAGCGAAAGCAAAAGTTTCATCGTCCGGATCAAGAGGGAGATTGGAATCGTAGTTAAAGGCAGCAACACCTCCACCGGCACCTACATACCACTGAAAGTTGCCATCCAGAGCAAATACCCATTGATACAATGCGGTGGCTTTAAATGCGTTGAAGTCTCTCTTACTTCGCCAACCTAATCCGAATTCAATTCGGTTGTTTTCTCCGGTTCCCAGTTGATAATTCACTTCTGTTCCAAATCCGTCATTATCACCCAATCTCAGTCCAAGTGCATGTTTTGAGATGTTTTGTGAATAATTGATGGTGGTAAAAAGAAATAATGCTGAGGATATTAGAAAGAGTCGTTTCATGATGTTAGGTTTAGTTCTTAAAACGAAATTAAAACAAATTATTATTCGACTTTCTTAATAATTATTTAAATTTTGCCGACTATTTTTCGATGTGCAGGTCCAATTATTGAAGGGTTTATTACCTTTACTTTTGCATGCAAAAAGCATTATTACACTTAAAAGAATCGCTGGAAGGCGAGTTGTACTTGGACCACCTTCATAAAATGATGTATGCCACCGATGCTTCTGTTTACCGGAAGATTCCATTAGCCGTAGCTTATCCTAATTCGGAAGATGACATTATTCGCCTTATTAAGTTCGCGAAAGAAAATAACACTTCTATCGTGCCGCGAACAGCGGGCACCTCCTTAGCCGGACAATGTGTAGGAGAAGGAATCATTGTGGATGTGTCAAAACATTTCACTCAAATCCTTGAATTGAATGTGGAAGCGAAGGTTGTGAAAGTTCAGCCAGGGGTGATTAGAGACGAGTTAAACGCTTATTTGGAACCGCACGGACTCTTCTTTGGCCCAAACACTTCTACTTCAAATCGCTGTATGATAGGCGGAATGGTGGGAAATAATAGCAGCGGAACAACTTCTATCAAATATGGTGTTACCCGAGACAAGGTTACCCATATTCGCGGAATACTTTCGAATGGTGATGTTTTGGTTTCTTCTGAAATATCTAAATCGGAGTTTGAGGCCAAAACCAAACAAAAGAACCTCGAAGGCGTTATTTATCAATGCTTGAAGGACGAACTAACTTCAGAGGAAGCGCAACAAGAAATTGAGCAGAACTTTCCGAAGAAAGAAATACACAGAAGAAATACAGGTTATGCGGTTGACTCTTTACTGAATTCTGAAGTATTCGGTGGGGCAAAAAAAGGATTTAATTTAAGTCCGTTGTTGTGCGGAAGCGAAGGAACTTTACTCTTTTCAACCGAAATCACCTTAAAATTAGACGATTTGCCTCCTTCAAATACAGTTTTGGTCGTCGCCCAATACAAAGACTTGCATCAATGCCTAAACGATGTGGGAGTCGCCATGAAGCACGATCTGTACACCTGCGAGATGATGGACGATATAATTCTGGATTGTACCAAAGGCAATCTTAAGTACGAACCCTACCGATTCTTTGTCGAGGGAAATCCCAGGGCTATTTTGATGTTGGAGTTGAAATCGGACGACCAACTAGATTTACAAGAACAGGCTGCACGATTAATTGCCGACCTAGAATCATCGGGAAATTCTTATGCCCGACCGATACTGAAAGGGGAGGACATAGATAAGGCGATGGAGCTGCGTAAAGCCGGATTGGGATTGCTGGGGAATATGATTGGAGATTCAAAGGCGGTGGCTTGTATCGAAGACACGGCAGTCGCTTTAGAGGATTTGCCAAATTATATTCGAGAGTTTTCGGCCATTATGGAGAAATATGAACAAAGAGCTGTTTATTATGCGCATGCAGGTGCCGGAGAATTACATTTACGACCAATTTTAAATCTGAAGACCAACGAAGGAGTCGATTATTTTAGAAAGATAACAACAGAGGTTGCGGCATTATGCAAGAAATACGGCGGATCATTCTCGGGAGAACACGGGGATGGAATTGTGAGGGCCGAATTTTTGAGGCAGCAAATAGGGGATAGAAACTTTCAATTGCTTCAGCGAATCAAGAAGGCATTTGATCCGGATAATCTTCTAAATCCGGGAAAAATAACCGATGCGTGGCCCATGGATGAATCTTTGCGAAATGAAGTGGACAAGGGCACTCCCAAAATTGAAACCTTGCTAAATTTTGATGATTCGGAGGGTATAGTGCGATTGGCCGAGAAGTGCAATGGAAGTGGAGATTGTCGTAAATCGGCAGCAAGCGGCGGCACCATGTGTCCTAGTTATCAGGCTACTAAGGACGAGAAAGACAGTACTAGAGCGCGAGCAAACGTTTTGAGAGAGGTGCTCAATCATCGCGAAAATGGCAATCCTTTTAATTCGGAAGAGCTTAAATCGGCTATGGATCTGTGCTTAAGTTGTAAGGCATGTAGCAGTGAATGCCCAAGTACGGTAGATATAGCGGCAGCTAAGGCAGAATATCTCTTTCAATACTATCAGTCGAATAAGAGAAGTAGGGCGGACAATTTTTTCGGTAAAAGCAGCCATTATCATAAAAAGGCAGCTAGTTTCCCGAAATTGACCAACTTCTTATTTCAATTACCCGGAATAAACAACTTGATTAAAAATTTTAGCGGAGTTGCCCAAAAAAGAACACTGCCAAAATATTCAACTAGAAGTTTTAGTAAACATTATCAAAGTATTGACAAACAAGAGAATAAAGAAATTGATGTTATTCTTTTTGTGGATGAATTCTGTAATTATTTGGAATCTAATTTGGCTTGGGATGCATTGAATTTGCTTCATGGATTGAATTATAAAGTCGAAGTTGTTCACCACCTTGATAGTGCACGGGCTTTATTGAGTAAAGGATTTTTGGAAGAGGCCAAACTTCAAGTAGATGAGAACATAGATTTTCTGAAAGATAAAGTAAATAGAAACACCCCTTTGGTGGGTATTGAACCGTCGGCCATACTCGGATTTCGAGACGAATACATCCGACTTGCCAGCGATGTTGCCACTGCTAAGCAGATTTCAGAAAACACTGTCCTTATGGAGGAATTTCTTGCTAGTGAAGCGAAAAAAGGAAGTATTACTTCAGATCAATTTGTAAAAGATACTAAATCCGTGCGTATTCATAACCATTGTCATCAAAAGGCATTAAGCAATCAAAAACACACATTTGATGTTTTGAATATTCCCAAAAATTATTCGCCTACCCTGTTAAATACGGGATGTTGTGGTATGGCAGGGAGTTTTGGATATGAGAAAGAACATTATGATGTAAGTATGAATATAGGTGAGTTAAGGTTGTTTCCTGCGTTGAGGAAGACAGAAGAAGAAATTATTATAGCTGCAAATGGTTTTAGCTGTAGGGAGCAAATAAAAGACGGTGTCGGTAAACAGGCACAACACCCTATCACTATTTTAGTCAACGCCCTTGCAGATTAATCTATTGAGCTTCGTTGATAGCTTGAAAGGCCGATAGTATCTCCGGTAGGCTGTCATCTTCATTCCGAAGTTTTTTAATGGATGTTTTTACTACTTTTTTGGTGGGATGACGATACAAGGTCCATTTTTCATTCAGGTATTCGAGGGCAGTCAAGTTTTCAATCCAATCACCGCTATTCATATATACACATTCTCCCTCATCATTTGATACCTTTTTAATAACTGGCTGATGTATGTGGCCACAGCACACATAATCGTATCCGTTTTCTATAGCTAGTTCTATAGCAGTCTGTTCGAAATTGTCAATGAATTTTACAGCGCTCTTTACACTGTTTTTGATTTTTTTAGAGAGGGAATACTTTTCGCGTCCCATCTTGATGAGGATAAGGTTGATAAAGCGATTTAAAAGAATAAGAAGGTCGTATCCCCATCCTCCCAATTTGGCTAACCACTTAGCATGCTTGATAGAGGCGTCGAATACATCACCATGAAAAAACCAAGCTTTTTTACCGTCTATATTTAAAACGAGCTTATCCAGAATGTAAATATTGCCCATTTTAGTCTCGCTAAATTTGCGCAGTTTTTCATCATGGTTACCTGTTATGTAATAAACTCTGGTGCCTTTTGCAGCAAGTGCAACAATTTTTTTAATTACCAACAAATGAGCTTTGGGAAAATATCGTTTACGAAATTGCCAAATATCGAAGATGTCCCCATTTAGAATTAATTTTTTAGGACGGACAGAATTGAGATAGTGCAAAACTTCTTTGGCATGGCATCCGTAGGTTCCAAGGTGAATATCTGAGAGAACGACAATTTCCGGCTTTCGTTTCAAATTTGAGCTTTATATAATACAAAGAACTTAAAAAAACAGTCGCTTGAAATTATGCCAGAGTTATAGATTTTTAATCATAATGTTATTGAAAGATTCTCCATGTTACATAAAGTTTAAATTGGGGGAATATTTTTTAATTCAGCAGTATAGATTACATTTGTTAAAAAGCATCTTATGGCAGGAAATTCCTTCGGAAAAATTTATAACCTTACCACATTTGGAGAATCACACGGTGAAGCCATTGGAGGAATAATAGAAGGTTGTCCCGCTGGTGTTTCACTCGATTTTGATGCCATAGAGGCCGAGATGCAAAGACGAAAACCGGGCCAATCTGCTATCGTAACACAACGCAAGGAACCCGATTCGGTAAAGTTTTTATCGGGGATTTTTGAAGGTAAAACTACTGGAACACCTATCGGTTTTGTGATTGAAAACACCAATCAGAAGTCCAAAGATTATTCGCATATCAAAGACACGTATCGGCCGTCCCATGCCGATTACACTTACGACAAAAAATACGGGGTTCGTGATTATAGAGGAGGAGGAAGATCTTCGGCTAGAGAAACAGCCTGTAGAGTTGTGGCTGGAGCGATTGCCAAACAAATACTAAAAGATGTAAAAATCACTGCGTTTGTGTCGGCTGTGGGAGATTTAGAGTTGAAGGCGCATTATTCCGATTTAGATTTTTCAGAAATAGAAAAGAATCCGGTGCGTACTGCAGATGCCGAAATGGCAAAACAAATGGAGGATTTCATAAAGGTTATAAGAAAACAAGGAGACACCATTGGTGGAGTGATTACTTGTGTAATTCAAAATGTTCCCATCGGATTAGGAGAACCGGTTTTTGATAAACTTCACGCCGAATTAGGCAAGGCCATGCTTTCCATCAATGCTGTGAAAGGTTTTGAATATGGTAGTGGTTTTGCGGGAACTCAATTGAAAGGAAGCGAACACAACGATATTTTTAATGAAGATGGAAGCACAAAAACCAACCATAGCGGTGGTGTGCAAGGCGGGATTTCGAACGGAGAAGACATATACTTTAAGGTAGCTTTTAAACCCGTAGCTACGATTATGCAGAAACAACAAACCATTACTTCGGAAGGAGATACCACCGAAATGCAGGGGAAGGGCCGTCATGATCCTTGTGTTGTGCCGAGAGCCGTTCCCATAGTGGAAGCCATGTCGGCGCTGGTAATTGCAGATTACTGGCTACTAAATCGTGTTTCAAAAATTTAATTCAGAACAAACTATATGAGGAAATTAGAACTACATTGGCAAATACTTATCGGTATGGTCCTGGGTATTGTCTTCGGCTTTATTATGACCGGAGTTTCAGGCGGAGACGAATTCGTAGGCGATTGGATCAATCCTATTGGGACGATATTTGTGAAGATGCTCAAATTAATAGCCATTCCACTTATTTTGGCTTCATTGATCAAGGGTATTTCCGACCTGAAAGACATTTCAAAATTCCGAAACATTGGTTTGAGAACCATGGTTACTTATATCGCGACCACTGTAGTCGCTATCACCATTGGTTTAATGCTGGTAAATGTGTTACAGCCCGGAGAAGGTATTTCCGAAGAAACTATTACAACCTTAACTGAGACATATGCTCAAGATAGTGGCGTACAATCCAAAATTCAGGAGGCAGGAAGGCAAAAGAGTAGTGGACCTCTTCAGTTTTTAGTGGATATGGTTCCCGATAATGCATTCAATGCTTTTAGCAACAACGGCCTCATGCTACAGGTGATTTTCTTTACCATTTTGTTCGCCATTGCCATGCTATTAATTGGAGAAGAAAGAGCCAAACCATTAAAAAGATTCTTTGATTCTTTGAATTATGTAGTTCTTAAAATGGTGGATCTTATCATGCTTATTGCACCTTATGCTGTTTTTGCGCTATTAGCAAACGTGGTGGTAAATTCGGGTGATCCGGATTTATTATTGGCACTACTGAAATATGCCGGGGTGGTAGTTCTCGGGCTTTCGTTAATGGTAGTATTCTATCTAATTATAGTTGGGACTTATGTAAAAAAGAATCCGTTTTGGTTTCTGAAACAAATAAGTCCGGCGCAATTACTAGCCTTCTCAACAAGTTCAAGTGCGGCGACTTTACCAGTTACCATGGAGCGGGTGGAAGAACATATTGGAGTAGATAAAGAAGTTTCAAGTTTTGTGCTACCAGTGGGAGCTACCATCAATATGGATGGTACGAGTTTGTATCAAGGGGTGGCCGCGGTGTTTATATCGCAGGCCCTCGGATTTGATTTAAGTTTTTCAGATCAATTAACAATTGTATTGACCGCTTTATTGGCTTCCATTGGATCGGCCGCAGTGCCCGGAGCGGGGATGGTCATGCTGGTTATCGTTTTGGAGTCCATCGGATTTCCGGCCGATAAATTAGCCATTGGTTTAGCTCTAATATTTGCAGTAGATCGCCCATTGGATATGTGTAGAACCGTTATCAACGTAACTGGTGACGCGACAGTTTCTATGATGGTGGCCAAGTCTGTTGGTAAACTTGGTAAACCTCGAGTAGAGGATTGGGATGATCATTACGATGAAGTGAAATAAAATTATTTTTTTAGGCCTACTTTTATCTACCCCAATCACTGTTTTCTATGAAAAATATGGAAGTGAAGGAAGCACAATTAATTCACTCTAAATTTATATTGGGATTATAAAGATTTACTATATTTATTTTTAATAAAACCAACCCCTATATGAATGTTTGTTTCATAATGTATCCGTGGGAAGAAATGGATGCAGAAAACGATTCCACGCTAGCGATGATTCAGGAATTAGCGAAGCGAAAGCACGGTATCGCTA
>JABDKT010000204.1 GCA_013002065.1 Flavobacteriaceae bacterium | reverse complement strand
GGTCCAAGCACAGGTGCAATCTATGTTTTTAAAGAAATTAGTTTAAATAGCATCATGAATTCGGAAGCAAAGTTTACAATAGCACCCAACCCAAATCAAGGTGAATTGTCGATAGACCTAGATCAAGTGTATGACAGCATTAATATTTCAATTTACAATAGTTTGGGACAAAGAGTGCAGCAAAAAAACTTCGATAAAACCTCTTACATACATCTAAAATTGAACATTCCAACAGGGGTATATTTTATGCAAATTACTACAGATCAAGGCAACAAAAAGACGTTGAGAATGATTAGAAACTAAATCTTTATGTATCTGATAAACTTCCAAAAAGGCCTCTTATTTAAATATTCGAGGTCTTTTTCGTTGGAATAGGCTTCACGTTCGAAACTTATATTTTTATAAGCCAGGTAGGTACTTTTATATTGAAATAATCGCAACAAATATTCCAAACCATACCAAATAAAAAATGGAACAACCAAAAGCTCAATTTGCTGCCGAAGATGTATCCTCTCGTGATTTAAAAATATTGGATTTGCAGATAACTCTTCCCGTTTTACAAAAATAAATGGCCATAATGCCAAGCCCGCAAACTTTTTACTCAATAGAAATCGATTCACGACTATGATCATGTGAACAAGATAAGAAATTGGTATTTTTGCAGCATGTCACTTTTTAAGAAAAAGATCGAACTGGAAGAAGGAGATTTTTATATCACTCCGGAAGGATATCGATGCTTTACAGAGCAATATCACCTCAAAAGAGGACACTGTTGTGAAAGTGGCTGTAGGCACTGTCCCTACGGATTCGACAAAAAAACAAATACCCAAAATAAATAGCTATGACCTTTTCGGAAGAAATATTGCAAGGAATCCCTTCAGAATTACCCGAATTAAAACCCTATAACCCTGCCATAAACCACGCGCCTAAACGGAAGGAAATTCTATCGGATTACGAAAAGACATTGGCCTTAAAAAACGCGCTTCGCTATTTCGATTCGAAACAGCACACCACCTTACTGCCCGAATTTAAGTCGGAACTTGATACTTATGGCAGGATTTATATGTATCGATTTATGCCGAAACATAAAATTTATGCCAGAGCCATTTCAGAATACCCCGGAAAAAGTGAACAAGCCAAGGCGATCATGTTAATGATTCAAAATAATTTGGATCATGCCGTTGCCCAACACCCTCACGAATTAACTACCTATGGCGGGAATGGCGCGGTTTTTCAGAATTGGGCGCAATACCGTCTGGTCATGAAATATCTGGCCGAAATGAACGACGAGCAGACCTTGGTTATGTACTCCGGTCATCCCCTTGGGCTCTTCCCTTCTTCGAAAGAAGCCCCGAGAGTGGTAGTCACCAACGGCATGATGATTCCAAATTATTCTCAACCCGACGACTGGGAGAAATTCAATGCCCTGGGTGTCACTCAATACGGACAAATGACGGCTGGAAGTTTTATGTATATCGGTCCGCAGGGCATTGTACATGGAACGACAATTACCGTTCTTAACGGTTTCAGAAAAATTAAAAAATCGCCAGAGGGCGGATTGTTTGTCACTTCAGGATTAGGTGGCATGAGTGGAGCGCAACCCAAAGCAGGTAACATAGCAGGCTGTGTAACTGTTTGTGCCGAAGTAAATAAAAAAGCAACCCATGTGAGACATTCTCAAGGATGGGTGGATGAAGTGATTTCGGATGTATCTCAATTGGCCGAAAGAGTTAGATCTGCAGTTGCCGGTAAGGAAACCGTGAGCATTGCTTACGACGGAAACATCGTTGATGTGTGGGAGTATTTTGCTGAAAATGATATCCACATAGACCTGGGAAGTGATCAAACTTCTTTACACAATCCTTGGGCCGGCGGATACTATCCGGCAGGTTTGAGCTATGAAGAATCCAACGAAATGATGGCTAACAACCCTGGTTTATTCAAAGAAAAAGTACAGGAGAGTTTAAGACGACAAGCTGCGGCCATTAAAAAACACACAAATCGTGGAACCTACTTCTTTGACTATGGGAATGCCTTCTTGCTCGAAGCATCTCGAGCCGGAGCCGATGTAATGGACACCACCAACCCCGCAAGAGAATTCATTTATCCAAGTTATGTTCAGGATATTATGGGGCCTATGTGTTTCGATTACGGATTTGGCCCCTTTAGATGGGTATGTGCATCCGGTTTGGAGGAAGATCTCGCCATGACCGATCAAATTGCTTCCGAAGTATTGGAAACCATGATGAAAAACTCTCCGATAGAGATCAAACAGCAAATGGCTGATAATATTCAGTGGATTCAAGGAGCACAGGAAAATAAGCTCGTCGTTGGCTCACAGGCACGTATTTTGTATGCCGATTCGGACGGTCGAATGAAAATAGCCTCTGCCTTCAATCAAGCCATTTCAGAAGGGAAAATAGGTCCGGTAATTTTAGGAAGAGATCATCATGATGTTTCCGGCACCGATTCACCTTATCGTGAAACTTCAAATATTTACGACGGTAGCCGATTTACTGCCGATATGGCCATTCACAACGTCATAGGAGACAGCTTCAGAGGCGCAACCTGGGTGAGTATCCATAATGGAGGCGGCGTAGGTTGGGGAGAAGTTATAAACGGTGGATTCGGTATGGTTCTTGATGGAACTAAGGAGGCACAAAAACGTTTAGAATCCATGCTATTTTGGGATGTTAACAACGGAATTGCACGCAGAAGTTGGGCTAGAAACAAAGAGGCCATCTTTGCTATAAAACGTGCGATGGAACAACAACCTAATCTTAAAGTAACATTACCCAATATAGTGGATGAGAATTTATTTAATTAAAATTTAATGCTATGAAAATCTTTAAAATTTTACCTCTGCTTGCGGTTCTCGCCATTTTTACCTCTTGTACAACAGTTAGAGTGGTCACCGATTATGACCGCGAAGCCAACTTTAATGAATATCAATCTTTTGCTTTCTTCAAACCGGGTATCGATAAGGCTGAAGTAAGTGATTTGGACAAAAAACGAATCTTACGAGCAATTGATTCGGAATTATCGGCCAAGGGAATGAAGAAGTCGGAAGACCCGAGCATTCTAGTAAGCATTTTTACTAAAGAAAGAGAAAGAGTGGATGTCTACAACAACAACTTCGGATGGGGTTGGGGATGGAATCCATGGTGGTATGGTGGCTGGTACGGCAACAATGTAGCCACAACCACCGAGGGAAGTCTATATATCGACTTTATCGACGCCAAAACCAACGAACTGGTATGGCAAGGTATTGGGCGGGCCCGGTTAATAACTCACAGCGATATCGATAAAAAGGAAGCGCGCATTCGAGAAATTGTTCGAGAAATACTCTCAAAATATCCTCCCGGAGCAAATTCAGGAAACTAAAATATAAGCCTTCTTCGGAAGGCTTTTTTTATAATGTTACATCCGTACTATCTATTGATACGTATGTGACATTCTTCACCCTAGTTCATAATTAAATTTACAGTATAGGAAAACACCTAAAAGAGAATAGGGGGTTTTTCCTTAAAATTTACATTCTTTTAACTGCTAATATTCAGAGAGTTAGATGTTAATTTTGTTAAACTAAAAAACACTTTATTAACTTAAATCAATTAATTATGAAAGCAATTATTACTTTATTATTATGCTTTGCAATGAGTGTGACAATAGCTCAAGACAAGGTATTTACTCACAAAGCCACTGTGGCTAATATTTCAGGTAACGTTAGCTACATTGATCATCCCGACTTAAATGGTAATCCCGGGGCACTAATATTGGTAACCCACAACCTCAGTGTAGGTGGGACGGTTTATAATGACAAAATAACCGGGACTTGGTACAACAGTGGGATTTCTCAATGGTCGGTCTTTAATGAAGACATTTCAGCGATGGCGGAAGGTTCGGCTTACAATGTTTATGTCCCCTTTGGAGGAAAAGTAATCACTGAACAAGCGGATGGTACTTCTTATACAACCGTGATTGATGATGTGGCAGTAAATGGTAATCCCAATGCCGTAATCGTTTATTCCACGTATTGGAATCCTAATTCCGTTTATAACAACAACAATTACGGATTCTGGTACGATGCGGCAGCAGAAAGATGGAACATTTATAACGAGGCAACAGCAACAAACGCACCTAACAATGCCACCTTTACATTGTTGGTGGATGATGCCACTGGAGGAGCCGATTCTTTCGTACACCAGGCTACGGCAGGAAATACGACCTCTAACTATACAATAATTGACCATCCCAGCTTAAATGGCAAACCTGATGCGTTTCCAATTGTTTCACACAACTGGGGTTCATCTACTGGAGAACCTGCAAATATTGTGATGAACGTTACATTAGGAGTATGGTATAATGGATCTAATTGGACAATTTACACGGAAGATACTTCGGCGATGGTTGAAAACACCAAATACAACGTTTATGTGGCTGAAGAACTATTATCTGTGAACGAAAATATCATTGCCGGTTTAAATTTCTATCCAAATCCGGTAGATTCAAATTTCAACGTGAGCGCAAACAGCGAAATAAACAGTGTAACTGTATTTGACGTTCTAGGTAAACAAGTATTCTCTCAAGAAGGAGATGCCTTTACCATGGAAATGGACCTTTCGGTTTTGGCTACAGGTAACTATCTGGCCAGAGTTCAATCGGGAGATACAACTCAAGTAATCAAGCTAGTGAAAATATAAGCTAACCAATTTATATTTCGAAAAGCCGGCCTTTTGCCGGCTTTTTTACGTTTTAAGAGCAGCAATGTTAAAACCTTGGCTATCGGGCATAATTTTTGATAATTTAGACTCTTAAAATCGCTTATGAAAAATTCAATATTACTCATTGCACTGATGTTCTTCAGTGTCATCAGCTATGCACAGGGATTTCAAAATGGATCCCTTACCAAAAACGACAATACGGTGTTAAATGGTCGAATCGCCATCGATCAACAAACTCAAACTGTACAACTAAAAAAGGAATACGACAGCCAAAGTATCGACTTTGGTTCTATTTCCGAAGTAACCCTCAGAGGTAAAAAGTTTGAGAAAACTACCTTTGATGAAAACACATGGTTCCTGCACAAAGTGGAAACGGGCAAAGCGACACTTTACAATGCCACTCAAAGTGTGTTTCTTATTAATCATGCTGAAAAAGGCGTACAAGTCTTAGATCTCAAAAACGACGAAAGTCAGATTCCCGGTAAACTTGCAGTTCTCTTTAACGACTGCAATGACATTCGAGACCAGATTAACAATACCGATGTAATTAGTGGAAATCGACTAGCCAAATTTGTTAAGTCGTATAACAGCTGTTCGTATGGAGACTTTGAACCTACAGTCGAGGAAATTAAAAAAGCCAAGCTATTTAATTCGGATCAAATGAAATTGTACTTCGGAGCGGGAATGGCTTTTAACGACATTACCTTCTTCGATAGTACTACTGCTCAAAATGAATCGTCTTTCGGAGTTAACTTCGGTATTATTGCATCTCCTGCCTTCTTGGAATCCCTTCAAGGAAATTTATACTTCGGCTTGGAAGCTTCGGCCAACTTTATGTCCGATAAAACCTTTACCAACGCTCCTTTAGCAGCCAATTTTAAAGTGAATACCTATCGTTTAGAGCTCGGCACCGAATATCATGTCAACAAAAATGGAGTCATTGAACCCTTTGTTGGTATTGGAATAGGGTTTGCCAGCGATTACTTCAATGGAGCTTACGACGGGTTCAGAAATGTTATCAATAGTGGTAATGTCTATTACGCACCTCGTGCAGGTATAATATTCAACCTGAAAAACAATAAAGCGATTGGTGTCACGGTAAGTTACCTTTCCGAATATACCGGAGATCTTGATTTTAGAAGAGGAGAAGTGGTAACCAAGTATCAGGTAAATAGCCAATACCTACGAACCTCGTTGAACTTTTACTTTTAAAATTCGCCCCTTTCGAGGGGCTTTTTTAGTAGTTTAATATTTCTTCAATTTTCTTCTTTACTTTTTCTACGGAAGGAATCATCGTTTGCTCCAAAGTAGAATTTAAAGGAATCGCAGGCATATTTTCGGAACCAATGATCATGACCGGTCCGTCCAATTCCTGAAAACACTCTTCTTGAATTCTACCTTGCAGCGCCCGACTAAAACTATTTTCGGAAGGCTCTTCAGTTACAACAAGACACTTACCACATTTCTTGACGCTCTTAAAAACGGTCTCATAATCTAACGGATGTAGCGTTCTAAGATCGATGATTTCAATTCGGTCTTGAAGCCCCATTTCTTCGGAAGCATTAATCGCCCAATGCACTCCCATTCCGTAGGTAATAATGGACAAGGTCTCTTCATCCTCCTGCTTCCAGATTTCTTGTAAAACCCAAGCCTTCCCAAAGGGTAAAATATAATCTTCCGCAGGCTCAACCGAAGTGGCGCCCTTGGTACCGGGCACTTTACTCCAATACAATCCTTTGTGTTCGAATATCACCACGGGATTAGGATCGTAATAAGCTGCTTTCATTAATCCTTTCAAGTCGGCGCCGTTACTCGGATAAGCAATCTTAAGGCCTCGAATATTGGCGACCACACTTTCCACCGATGACGAATGGTAAGGACCTCCACTTCCGTAGGCACCAATGGGCACCCTTAGAATCATGGACACCGACCATTTTCCGTTCGATAAATAACAGCTTCGGCTAACTTCAGTAAATAATTGATTGAGCCCCGGCCAGATATAATCGGCGAACTGAACCTCAACGATGGGTTTCAATCCTACAGCGCTCATACCCACCGTAGATCCAACAATAAAAGCTTCTTGAATAGGCGTATTAAACACTCGATTATCGCCAAACTTCTGAGCCAATGTCGCTGCTTCCCTAAATACTCCTCCCAATCGGCCTCCAACGTCTTGCCCATACAACAAACATTCTTTGTGTTTGGCCATTAGTTCTTCTATGGCAAACAAAGCACAATCCACCATCACCACCTTATCGGCTCCCTCAGGTTCTCGAGTTCCGGTTTCTTCGGAAATGGGAGTGGGTGCAAAATCGTGCGTAAAAAGGTCTTCTGGTTTGGGGTCTTCGGCTTGTAATGCTTTTTCAAATTGTTCTCGAACTTTGGCGATCGCCTTGTTTTCAATCTCCTGAATCTGTTCCGCAGTAAAACCACGATCGGCCAGCAGCTTTTGCATTTTGGGATAGGGGTCTCTACTCCTAGCCTCTTCCAAATCGTCTCTGTACCATTCCATACGCACTCCGGAGGTGTGATGATTTAGCAAGGGAACTTTCGCATGAACCAAAAACGGTCGTCGTTCTTTACGAATGGTCTCCAGAACGTACTTTATGGTCTCATAGCTTTGTTCAAAGTCGGTTCCATCAATAGAAATGGCTTCCAACCCATGAAACCCGGCAGCGTACTCCGCCGCATTTTGAGCTCTTGTTTCTTCCTCATTGGCCGAAATATCCCAACCGTTATCTTGTACTAAATACAAAATTGGCAATTGCTTTAAAGCTGCCATTTGAAAAGCTTCGGCGATTTCCCCTTCGGTGACGGAAGCATCTCCCAAGCTACAAACCACCACCGGCTTTTTGGCTGTATTTGAATCTTTTACATTACTGGTCTGCTCGAGCGTCGTCGAGAGCTCATTGGCAATTCCTTCAGCTTCCTTGTACCAAAATCCGAGTGCGACACCGGTTGCGGGAATAGCTTGCATGCCGGTAGCGCTACTCTGGTGAGGAATCTTAGGTTTGTCATCATCCTTCAAGCTAGGATGAGAATAATAGGTGCGCCCTCCCGAAAATGGATCATCTCGTTTCGCCAAAACCTGAAGCATTAAATCGTAGGGTTCCATACCAATGGCGAGCAACATACTATCATCACGGTAATATGGAAAGGCATAATCTTGGGGTAACAACTGCATTCCCAAGGCAGTTTGAATTACTTCATGACCTCTAGATGTGGCATGCACGTATTTTGAAACTACCTTAAAGTTCTCCTCATATAAGAAGGTAAGAGCCTTGGCCGTCACCAAATTTGAGAAGCCCTTTTTCAGGGTTTCTATATCAATATTAGATGTATTTAATTTTTCGATCTCTTCAATCATAGGTTATGCGACAGGCACCATCCAACCAAACTTGTCTTCAGTCTTACCTGTTTTAATATCATTCAATATTTTATTTACTTCAAGGCCTACAGGGCTTTCGTTCGACACATGAATCATCTCATCTCCCCAACCAATTTCTTGTATATAGGCTATACCCACGGCCGTTCCCGTTCCGAAGGCTTCTTCCAAGGTTCCATCTTTAGAAGCCTCCTGCACTTCGTCTATCGTAATAGGTCTTTCAATTACCTCATGTCCCAAATCTTTTAGAATGTCCATGACGCTAAGACGGGTAATTCCGTCGAGGATAGCCCCATCTCTTATGGGGGTCACAAATTTTCCATCCATTTTGAAAAATATGTTCATGGTCCCTACTTCCTGGATGTATTTATGCTCTATGGCATCCAACCATAGTACCTGGTCGTACCCTTTGGATTTAGCAATTTCAGTAGGACGAATGGCTGCTGCATAATTTCCTGCCGCTTTGGCCTCTCCAGTACCGCCCTCTGCAGCTCTAATGTATTTTTTCTCGGCATATAGTTTTATTCGTTTGCTGAAAAATGGTCCCGCAGGAGATGCAATAATGATAAATTTATAACTCGTGGCGGCCCGCATCCCAATAAAGGGTTCGTCGGCATACATAAAAGGTCTTAAATAAAGAGCGCTTCCTTCTTTCTTCGGAATCCAATTCCGCTCTAAATTCACTAATTCCTTCAATCCATCCACAAACAAATCTTCAGGAAAACTTGGCATTCCCATACGATCGGCACTAAAATTAAGTCTTGCCGCATTTTTATAAGGACGAAATAACATAGGAGTACCACTTTCAGTAACAGTCGCCTTCATTCCCTCAAATATCGCCTGACCATAGTGCAACGCCATGGCCGCGGGATGAGTAGGAATCATCGACAGAGGTTCTATTCTAGGTTCCTGCCACTTACCATCGGTATAGTCACAAATAAACATATGATCGGTAAAAGCTCTACCTAACGGAATATTCTCAAAATCAATTGTTTCTAATTTTGATTCGTTACATTTTGTAATCTTAATCTTTTGCATCGTTTCCATCATAGTCTCTCATTTATATTTTTCTATCGGAATCAAACTGTTCCATATAATCGGCTATTCTTCGTAAAAAGGATCCCGCCAAATATCCGTCCACTATTCTGTGATCGAAGGAAAGCGATAGGTACATCATAGATCGGATTTCAATAACATCGCCATCCTCTTTCTCTATCACCTCTGCCCTCTTTTTTATAATTCCCGTTGCTAAAATCGCTGCTTCCGGCTGATTGATTATAGGAGTACCCATCAAACTTCCGAAGGTTCCTACATTACTTATGGTAAAGGTGCTACCTTGGGTATCTTCCGCTTTTAATTTCCCTTCCCGGGCTTTTGTGGCAAGAGAATTAGTGATACTTGCTAATGTCTTCAAATCCTTTCCGTAGGCTTCTTTTACAACCGGAACAATAAGATTACCGCTGGGTAAGGCCGTCGCCATTCCAATATTTATTTTATCCTTTACGATGATTTCATTCCCGTCCAGCGAAGAATTTATCTCCGGAAAGTCTTTGATTGCCTTCACCACTGCTTCCACAAACAAGGGCGTAAACGTAAGTTTCTCGTTGTATTTTTTCTGAAAGGCAACCTTGTTAGCGTTTCGCCAGTTGACCATCTCGGTGAGGTCGGCCTCCACGTAGGCAGTCACATGGGGAGAGGTGTGTTTACTAAAAACCATATGATCGGCGATCATTTGTCGCATACGATCCATAGGGACTCTCTTCCCATCACCTTTATCGAATTTTAAATCTGGGACTTTGAATCCGGAGGGTTCTTGCACCGGTTGTACAAATTGAAACGGTCGCCCTTCTTCGAGATAATTCATCACATCCGATTTCCGAAGTCGGCCGTCTTTCCCACTTCCTGTAATTCTCGCCAACTCCTCATAACTTATATGGTTTTCGCGAGCAATTTTGTCCACTAACGGACTTACAAACATATTTTCTTTAACCTGAAACGACTGAGTGGTCGATAATTTCTTTGCCGGCCGTTTTTTGCTTTTTGTTTCTTTTTGTTGAAGGTTTGCAGTTTTATTTTCTTCGGAAATTTTAGCAACCGGAGCTTCTCCGTTGGTTCGAATGATGGCCACAACTTCACCGATGCCCACCACTTCATTAGGTTCGTATAAAATTTCAATAATCTCCCCCTCCACATTCGAAGGTACTTCCGAATCTACTTTATCGGTCGCAACTTCCAACAGGATTTCATCCAGCTCCACGGTATCACCAACCTTCTTAAACCATTTAATAATGGCAGCTTCGGTAATACTTTCACCCATCTTGGGTAATTTAAATTCTACATCCGACATACTATTCGTTCCTCTTAATTTCTTCCAAGGTTTTATAAAAATCTTCTTGAACCGGTCGGTTTTTTGGCAGTTCCGTTAGTGGTTCAACTTCTCTTAAAGATTAATGACAATCCTTGGGTAATTTTTGATATAATTTGGTTCCGGCCGTTTTCCAAGCAATCATTTCTTCCGATACCTCTTTAATCACTTTCGCCGGATTTCCTACGATCAATTTCCTTTTCGGAAAGACAGTCTCAGCCTTAATAAAACTCATCGCTCCAACAATACATTCGTCTCCTATTTCAGCATCATCCATTATAACCGAATTCATTCCTATAAGACAATTTTCTCCCAAATTTGCACCGTGAATTACAGCGCCATGTCCTACATGAGCCCCCTTCTTCAACACAATCGATTTTCCGGGAAACATATGAATCGTACAATTCTCCTGTACATTCACGCCATCTTCCAAAATAATTTCTCCCCAGTCACCTCGAATCGCAGCTCCAGGACCGATATAACAGTCCTTTCCAATAATCACATTGCCGGTAACGGCAGCCAAGGGATGCACAAAGCTCGTAGGATCTACGACGGGAATATGTCCTTTAAAACTATAAATCACTGGTACCGTTTTAATGTCTCTTTTGTAAATTCTGAAAGCACCAATCGGCCGCTTATTGCTGCTCTTTCTGCTAATAAATCGTCCCAATTTTCCGTGCCTTTCCAAAAGATTTGTTTCATTTCTTTCATCGCCTCCGGATTGTAACTGCACAAATTTTGAGCGAACTCGGTAACTGCCTCATCTAACTCTTCGGTAGTGTCAAAAACTTTTGTAAATAACCCCTTTTGTCTTGCCCATTCGGCATCGTAAAAACTATTGGCATCAATCGCAATTTGCGACATACCTGTAAGTCCTAATTTTCGCTCCACGGCAGGTCCCACCACAAATGGGCCAATCCCAACATTCAATTCACTTAGCTTAATGGAGGCGTATTTTGTTGCCATGCAATAATCGGTTGCCGAGGCCAATCCTACACCACCGCCCACAGTCTTTCCTTGAATTCTTCCAATGATAAACTTTGGGCATTTTCGCATGGCATTGATCACATTTGCGAATCCGCTAAAGAAAACTCTGCCAGTTTCAGCATCATTAATATTGATCAATTCTTTAAAACTAGCGCCCGCACAGAACGTACGGTCTCCACCACTTTTCAGTATAATTACTTTCACCTCGTCATTTTCACCCGCCTCCTTAATAAGTTGGGTTAATTTAGAAAGTAAATCACCTGGCAAACTGTTATGCGCTGGATGGAAAAACTCTATGGTGGCAATACCATTATTAATATGTTCTTTTACGTAAGGTGGTGTCATATATGTTTGTTTAAAGCAATCCGAATTGCTCAAAATGATGATTCAAATGTTTTCGTTCCAGTAGATACCATTCGAACTTATTCAATGGTCCAAAAACCACATTATTGGTCCTGGCTTCCGGGTTTTCTTTGAAAAACTGTAAATATTCTTCCCGAGCTTCCATCAACTTAGCTTTCGCTGTATCGAGATCGGGGTAGATTAATTCTTTGATCTTAGATTTTTCCGCCAAGGGAAAATCGTAGGATCTGGGCATTTTCTTATAGTTATAAAGGGTAGCATGCACCTTCTCCAATATTTTTTCCGGAGTTGCAATCTCAAAATCCTGAATCTCTCCGGAAGCAATTCGATAGGTATATTCCAAATGTTCGATCATGTGCTGTGGCGTCATATCTCCCCAAGAGGGTTTGGAGTCTTCGGCGAGTTTAGACAGATAATTCGTAATACTCTCAGTGGTCATTTCTGCAAAAACCGTCTGTTTCTTTTGAACCATGGTCAATACCGTAACAATAGCAACCAACTCGTCATCCTCATCAAACACTTCGCCATACCATTTCACAATTCCGCTAGGCAATTCAGTTCCGCGTTGGTCTCTATCAATTTTCTGTTTGCAGGTAAGACGGACGTAAATGGTATCGTTATGATAAAGTGGACGCAGGAAGCGGCACTCTTCAAGTCCATAATTTGCCGCTACAGGTCCTTTATTCGGATGAACAAATAGCCCGGCAGCAGCGGCCAAAATAAAATATCCATGGGCCGTTCTTTTTTCGAATATACTTCCATCCAAAGACGTAATGTCGGTATGTGCGTAAAAGTGATCCCAGGTAAGATTGGCGAAATTCACAATATCTCCATCGGTGATGGTACGCTTATGAGTTTTCATCGACATACCCGGTTTGATATCTTCCCAATGATATTTAAATGGATGTTGTTCCGCATCTTTGTAAGCTCCTTTCGGCTGATAAATACCCGTAACCTCCGTCAATGTAGTGGGTGTTCCTTGCACAGCACATCGTTGTAAATAATGCTTTATGCCACGCATTCCGCCCATTTCTTCTCCACCACCTGCTCTTCCCGGACCTCCATGAATCAAAGCCGGTAAAGGCGAACCATGACCGGTACTTTGTTTGGCATTTTCGCGATTAAGAATTAATATTCGCCCGTGATGAGAAGCCGCTCCAATGGTGTATTCTTTCGCAATAGTATCGTCAAAGGTTGCAATGGAGGAAACCAAAGACCCTTTGCCCATTTTAGCCAATTCGATGGCTTCGTTCAAGTCTTTATAAGGCATTATGGTACTCACAGGCCCGAACGCCTCAATATTATGAGCAGCCTCATTTTTAAAAGGATGGTCTTCTCTCAACAAAATAGGTTTGATAAAAGCACCTTTTTTTGCATCGGCACCCAGCGTATCCACCTCATCCAAACTACCATAAACTATTTTGGCAGATTCTGCGATTTTAGCAACTTGTTCTTTTACTGAATTTCTTTGAGCATCACTTACCAGAGCTCCCATTCTCACTTCCTGTAATCGCGGATCTCCAATGGTTACCTTGTCCAACTGATTTCCAATTGCAATCTGTACATCTTCTACCAACTTCTCCGGAACGATAATTCGTCGTATCGCAGTACATTTTTGCCCGCACTTGACCGTCATTTCCTTTCGGACTTCCTTAATGAACAAATCAAATTCGGGTGTGCCTGGAGTTGCATCTTCACCTAAGATAGATGCGTTTAGCGAATCCGCTTCGGTGGTAAAAGGAACCGATTCCTGAATCAATTGCGGATGCTGTTTTAATATTCTTCCCGTGCTTGCGGAGCCAGTGAAGGTCACCACATCCTGAGATTGTACGGTATCTAAAATAGTTTTAGCCGTCCCACTTATAAGTTGAATTGCACCTTCAGGTAATATACCCGATGCGACAATTTCACGAACCACGGCTTCGGCCAGATAGGCCGTTTGTGGGGCCGGAAGCACCACTGCCGGCATTCCTGCCATCCAGTTAACGGCACATTTCTCTAACATTCCCCAAACCGGAAAGTTAAAGGCATTGATATGTACTGCAACTCCTTGTCTCGGCACCATGATATGATGCGCCATAAATCGGCCGCCACGTGATAAATCGATGGGGTCGCCTTCCACATGATACGACTGATTAGGGAATAACTTACGCAATGAGGCGTTGGCGAAGAGATTTCCGAAGCCACCTTCAATATCAATCCAACTATCCACTTTTGTGGCACCCGTGCGATAACTTAATTCGTAGAACTGATCTTTTCTTTTGGTAAGATAAAGTGCCAACTTTTTGAGCATTAATCCACGCTCTTGAAAAGTCATTTTCCGAAGCGTATCACCTTTGTCTCTTCCGTATTGAAGAATAGATGGAATGTCGAGACCTTCAGTGGTAACATTTGTAAAATGTTCTCCAGTCACCGAATCGAGAATCGGAGTTCCTTCCCCGCTTCCTGAAACCCATTTGCCCGAAATGTAATGTTGCGTTTTGTTCATGATCTTGCTTTTTTAAGCATTCACTCTTATTATTTGTCCGTGTATCTTCCCTTCTACACTCTTCACATATCCATTGACCACTTTGTCCATTCCCACAGCATCGTAGCCGGGGAAATAATCTTTATATTTCTCATATGCGTCTTCCACCAATCCGGCGGAAACAGCATTTACTCTCACATCGTATAGTTCTAACGCCACGGCCTTCACGAAGCTGTGGATGGCTCCGTTCACCATTGCTGCACTGGTAGTCATATCCACGGGATCGTCGGCTAGAATACCCGTAGTTAGAGTAATAGAGCCTCCTTGAGTCACATGGTCTTTGCCAATTCTCACCAGATTGACCTGTCCCATTAGTTTGCTTTTAATACCGATATAGTAATCTTCTTCGGAAAGGTTCTCAAATTTGTCCCATTTCGCTTCTCCTGAAACATTTACTATAGCGTCCACCTGTCCTATTTCAGAAAACATGGCAGCAATAGAATTGGAATCGGCTATATCAACTCGCACATCTCCAGATGTACGACTGGCAACAATCACATCATGCTTTTCCTTTAAGCGTGCCGTAACCTTCTTTCCAATGGTTCCGTTTCCTCCTATAACTACTATTTTCATACTAGAGATTTACGTTTTCAATTACGGCTGCATATCCTTGTCCGACCCCCACACACATGGTGATCAAAGCGTATTTCTTATTTTTCTGTTTCAGTTCCAAAGCAGCCGAATAGGCAATTCGAGTTCCGGTGACTCCTAAGGGATGCCCGATCGCAATAGAACCTCCATTCGGATTAATTCTCGGGTCATCATCGGCTAAGCCCCATTCTCGGATACAAGCCAAGGCTTGTGATGCAAAGGCTTCGTTAAGTTCAATTACGTCTATATCCTTCATGGTGATACCAGCTTTCTCCAAAGCTTTATTGCTCGCCTGAACAGGTCCAATTCCCATAATTCGTGGTTCAACGCCAATAACCGCCGAGCTTACCACTCGAGCCATGGGTTTTAGGCTGTATTTTTTTACGGCATCTTCGGAAGCGATAATGGTAGCCGCGGCTCCGTCGTTTAATCCGGAACTATTTCCAGCGGTCACACTTCCCTCTTTTTTAAAGGCCGGTCTTAGTTTGGCCAATATTTCCTTGGTAGTAGCCGGTTTTATAAATTCATCTTGACTAAAAATGATTGGATCCTTTTTTCGCTGCGGAATTTCTACGGAAATAATTTCTTGAGATAAACGCCCGGATTCCTGAGCTTTCGTAGCTTTCATCTGACTCCAATACGCAAAGGCATCCTGGTCTTCTCTGGAAATTTGATATTTCTCAACCAAATTTTCGGCCGTATTGCCCATTCCATCGGTTCCGTACAAATCATGCATCTTCTGATTTACGAAACGCCAACCGAAACTGGAGTCGTACATCTTGGAATCGTTCCCAAATGCCGAACTGGGTTTAGCGATGACGTAGGGTCCTCGTGTCATATTTTCTACGCCTCCGGCAATAAAAAGATCGCCGTCTCCGGCTTTAATCGCTCTATTGGCGTGAATAATAGCACTCAGCCCGCTGCTGCACAGTCTATTGACTGTTTCACCGGGTACGGTGAATGGCAGGCCTGCCAGCAGCAGCGCCATTCTAGCTACATTACGGTTGTCTTCGCCCGCCTGATTCGCACATCCCATAATCACATCGTCAAAGGCTTCTTTGGGAATGTTGGGATTTCTATTAGCGATTTCAGAAATAACCAAGGCACCCAAATCGTCGGTGCGGACCGTACTCAAGGTTCCCTTGTAATTTCCTATCGGAGTTCTTATTCCGTCAATTATATAAGCTTCTTTCATTTGTTCAAGTTATTCCCAATCTTTGGTGGTTCGATACACAACTCCTTTAAAAAGAGCCACAATTTCTTCTCCACGTTTTACTTCAATGATATTGAAACCGACTTTTGTTTTGGTAACATCAATTACGGCTTCGGCAGTTAAATAGTCTCCCTCTTCCAGTGCCTCAATATGGTTAATAGAGGTCTCGATTGAAACCGCGTATTTACCGTGGGTGTTCGCCGCAAAACCGAAAGCAGTGTCTGCCAATGAATAGCTCACTCCTCCGTGGGCTTTTCCCATGCTGTTCAACATTTCAGGTCGCACCGTAAGTGCAACTTTACATTTCCCAATATCACTTTCCAATATTTCAATCCCCATCCATTGACTGAACGGATCTAAGGATAGCATTTTATGTGGGATCTTCTCACCTTCCATTAAAAGAACGTTTTATTTTCCCGGTTCATTTTCCGAAGTAAAGGCGAACAACGGTAGCGGTCCTCATGGTATTCGTCGTACATTTCGTCTAGTTTCGAAACACACCAATCAATCCCTTTCTCATCTGCCCAGGCCAGTAGGCCTTTGGGATAATTTACCCCTTTGGTCATTGCCATGTCAATATCTTCGGCGCTAGCAATATTTAAAAACAAGGCATCTGCTGCTTCATTGATAAGCATCACTAAAACTCTATCAAATATTTTTTGTGCTAAAGCCACATTTTCTTCCGGAGGATCGTTGGTCGCACCTTCCGCATAGTTGTAATATCCTTTACCGGTCTTACGCCCCAAATATCCTGCTTCGCTCATTCTTTTTTGAGTGAACGAAGGTTTGTATCTCGGATCGTAACAGAACTCTCTGAAAACAGTTTCAGTAACTGTGTAATTTACATCGTTACCAATAAAGTCCATCAATTCGAACGGGCCCATTCTAAATCCGCCAATCGATTTCATCGCCCAGTCAATGGTGGCAAAACTCGCCACTCCTTCTTCATAAAGACGAAGCGATTCTCCATAGAAAGGTCGAGCCACACGATTCACAATGAAACCTGGCGTATCCTTGGCCTTTGCTACTATTTTACCCCAGTCTTCAATAATTTGAATAGTTCGTTCCATCGTGCGATTCGAGGTTTGCACTGCCGGTATTACCTCCACAAGTTTCATCAAAGGTGCCGGATTAAAGAAATGAATACCAATAAATCGTTTGGGTCGATTCAAAGCAGACGCAATCGAGGCAATGGATAGCGATGAAGTATTGCTGGCAAGAATCGCTTTCTTGGAAACAATCGACTCCAGCTCTTTAAAAACAGACTGTTTGATTGCCAAATCTTCGATGATGGCTTCAATGATAATTTCAGATTTTTTGAAATCCTCCAAGGAGGTAACGTAGGTAATCTTTTGCTGAATATTATTTTTTTCTTCTGAAGTAATTCGTCCTTTTTCAATCAATCTTGAAAGTATTTTTTCAAGAGTATTCTGGGCTTTCTCCAAAGCTTGTTCATTGGTATCATAAACATAAACCTCACAACCAGCGGTCGCCGCCACTTGTGCAATTCCACTGCCCATGGTTCCCGAACCTAATATCCCAACATTTTTTATCATTTATTTTCCTTTAAATACAGGTTTTCTCTTTTCGATAAAGGCCGTCACTCCTTCCGAGTAATCTTCACTTTGAGCGGCCTCGATCTGTAATTTCGATTCCAGTTCCAGTTGAGACTTCAAATCGTTTGTCATCGATTCATTAAGTAGTCGTTTGGTCATTCCAAGTGCCTTGGTAGGCATAGTCGCCAACTGAACGGCCAACGATTTAACTTCGGCTTCGAAATTTTCCGAAGAAACCACCTTGTAAACCATTCCTAATTTTTCTGCGTCCTGGGCAGTCACTTTCTCGCCCAACATCATCAATGCTGAAGCTTTCTGAAAACCGATTAATCGTGGTAAAAAGAAGGTTCCGCCACTATCGGGAATCAATCCAATTTTACTAAACGCTTGAATAAAACTAGCATGTTCCGAAGCTATTACAATATCACAAGCCAGCGCTATATTTGCGCCGGCACCGGCAGCAACGCCATTCACCGCTGCGATGATAGGTTTTTCAATCGATCTTATTCTGGAAACTATCGGATTGTAATGTTCTTCCAGAATCTTTTTAAACCCGGGATTGAGTTCTTTCGAAGTAACTTCTTGAAGATCCTGACCCGCACAAAATGCTTTGCCATTTCCGGTAATAACAATGGCTCGAATTTCGGGATCACTTTCACAAGTGTCTAATTCCGATTGTAAGCGCAAGGCCATTTCCCGATTGAAGCTATTGAAGACTTTTGGTCTATTTAACCTTAGTTCAGCAACACCTGCTTCAACTTTAACTTCAATTGAATTTTCGCTCATACCTATAATTTATTGTCTATTTCAGACATTTGAAATAGTCGAAAGGTTCCAAACAGTCATCGCACTTAAAAAGTGCTTTACAAGCTGTTGAACCAAACTGACTCACTAAATGCGTATTTGTGCTTCCGCATAAAGTGCATTTCACTATCTTTTTGTTTCCCAACAATGCTTCTTTATCGGCCGTGGCAGATAAAGGTGGTGCAATTCCGTAGGCCTCCATTTTTTGCCTTCCTTCTTCCGAAATCCAGTCGGTAGACCATGCCGGAGCTAACACCAATTCTACTTTTGCTACTTTCCCAATATCGGCAAATGCTTTCTTAAGATCATCACCAATTACATCCATGGCGGGGCAACCCGAATAGGTAGGTGTCAATTTTATTACAATTTCACCATTAACCTCCCTTGCTTCTCGAATAACTCCTAAATCTAAGACCGTCAACACAGGAATTTCAGGATCCGAAACCGTTTCCAGTATCGGAATTAAATCCACATCGATATTTGGCTCATGAACGATTGTCATTTTACCACTGCATATTAGGATAGGTTCGTTGCATATATTGTAAATCGGCTAACAAATAACCCATATGTTCCGAATGGATTCCTTCTTTGCCTCCTTTGGTGAAATATTTGCTTTCCGGAATCTCCAAAGTTGCTTCTTTTAGCAATTCTGAAACTTCTTCATAATATTTATCTCTAAATTTAGAAACGTCAACTCCCACGCCCACTTCTATAGCTTCCTTATCTGCTGTTGTGGTATAAAAAAGTTCGTCGGTAAATCGCCAAAGATCATTAATGGCCTGCTGCATTTTGTCGTGACTTTCTTCAGTACCATCCCCCAAGCGTTTCACCCAATCGCCCGAAAAGCGTTTGTGGTAGCTCACTTCTTTGATTCCCTTTTTTGCGATGGCGGAAAGGGTCACGTCTTGAGAGTTTTGCAACTCTTCCATCAACATTAAATGATAAACATCGAACAAGTATTGTCGTCCAATCACATACCCGAAATGCGTGTTGGGCTGTTCAACCATGAGCACGTTCCGATATTCTCGTTCTAATCTCAGAAAAGCAATATCGTCTTCGGTTTTATTTTCTTCGGAAATTTTAGCAGCATATTGATAATAGCTTCTTGTTTGACCAATGAGATCCAGCGAAATGTTGGTGAGAGCGATATCGGTTTCCAAACTGGGTCCGTGTCCGCACAATTCGCCCAACCGCTGACCTAAGATCAAGCTGTTATCTGCAATTCCTAAAATATATTGATACAATGATTCCTTATTCATACTACATATGTTTTACCTCATCGGGTAAATTGTAAAATGTGGGGTGTCGATACACTTTATCCTGAGCAGGCTCAAAAAGTTCACCATTATCCTCCGGATTGGATGCTGTAATGTATTTGCTTTCCACGACCCAAATACTCACCCCTTCATTCCGTCTTGTGTAAACATCTCTGGCATTCTCCAAAGCCATGTCGGCATCGGCAGCGTGTAAGCTTCCAAAGTGCCTGTGTTCCAATCCGTTCTTTGAACGAACGAACACTTCCCATAAAGGCCAATTTTTATCCATAATTATACTTTTAGCTCGCTTTCGCTACTTTTTTCTTTGCTTGTTTTTCGGCATATGCCATGGCTGCATCTCTTACCCATTCCCCATTCTCCCAGGCAGAAACACGTGCATTCATACGTTCTTTATTACAAGGTCCATGTCCTTTTACTACTTGCCAAAATTCGTCCCAATCGATTTCACCAAAATCGTAATGTCCGGTTTCTTCATTAAACTTTAAATCGGGATCGGGAACTGTGATTCCTAGAATATCTGCTTGTGGGACTGTCTGATCAATAAACTGCTGGCGCAATTCATCGTTGGTTTTACGTTTCAATTTCCATTTCATGGATTGTTCGGTATGCACCGACTCTGCATCGGTTGGACCCAACATCATTAAACTGGGCCACCACCATCGGTTCAAAGCATCTTGTGCCATATCTTTTTGCTCCGGAGTTCCGTTGCAAAGCGTAAGCATTATTTCGAACCCTTGTCGTTGGTGGAAACTCTCTTCTTTACACACCCTTACCATGGCTCGTGCATAAGGACCAAAGGAAGTATTACACAACGGTACCTGATTGATTATGGCCGCGCCGTCAACCAACCAACCAATGGCACCAATATCGGCCCAGGTTATAGTTGGATAGTTAAAGATTGAAGAATACTTCGCCTTGCCCGTATGAAGTTGATCGTATAATTCATTTCGGGATATTCCCAATGTTTCACAGGCTGAATACAAGTAGAGTCCGTGACCTGCTTCATCCTGCACTTTTGCAAGCAACGCTGCTTTACGCCTCAAAGACGGAGCACGAGATATCCAGTTTCCTTCCGGTAACATTCCCACAATTTCTGAATGGGCATGTTGCGAAATTTGCCGGATGTGCGTTTGGCGGTACTTTTCCGGCATCCAATCTTTGGGTTCAATCTTCTCGTCCCTTGCGATTCGAGCTTCAAAGATCTCTTCTAAATTTTTTATTTCCTTATCACTCATAGTCTACTATTTAAACATCAAAATCCAGTTTTACTTTTTCGGTCATGGGAACCGATTGGCAGCTCAAAACGAAGTTTTGTTCCACTTCATCGGCTTCCAAAGCATAATTTATTTTCATTTCAACATTTCCTTCCACTATTTGGCATTTACAAGTGCTGCAAACTCCTCCTTTACAGGCGAAAGGTAAATCGGCACCAGCTCCTAATGCTGCATCGAGAATATTGTCGTAATCGCTGGTCATGGTAAAATGAAATTCTTTACCTCCATCAACGATAGTTACGTCCACACCTTCCACATTTTGCTGTGCCAGTCTTTCGGCGCGTTTTTTATCTTCTTCGGAAAGGCCTGTTACGAAAAGTTCGTAATGAACATTTTCTTTAGGCATTCCGGCATTGACCAATTCGTCACGAATTAGAAATATCATTTCTTCCGGACCACATAAAAATGCCTCATTTACAGCGGGAACGTACAACAGTTTACCGAAGATCTCCTTCAATTTTTCCGAAGTAAACCTACCGTTGAATAACTCGATATCCCGGCGCTCTTTCGTTAAGAAATAGAATATTTCAAACCTACCAAAGTATTTGTTCCTCAACTGTTCAATCTCCTCTTTAAAGATAATCGATTTCACAGTTCGATTCAAGTAGAATAACTTAAATTTAGCATTGGGTTCTTTTGCCAAATGAGTCTTGATCATAGACAAAACGGGAGTGATTCCGCTACCGGCCGCAAAAGCAACATAGGTTTTGGCATCTTCCGAACAATCTACTCCAAATGCCCCACTTGGCGGCATTATTTCGAGTGTATCACCAGCCGACAATTTCTCATTTACGTAAGTTGAGAACTTTCCGCCCGGTATTTGTTTTACTGCGACTCGCCATTGGTCCTCAAACGGACTCGAACACAAACTATACGAACGACGTACGTCTTCTCCATCCAAATTAGCCTTTAGGGTGAGGTGTTGCCCCTGCTGAAAGGCAAATTCATCTTTGAGATCGACTGGCATATCAAAGGTAACCACCGATGTATCGGCTGTTTCCTTGTAAATGTCCTTTACTTTAATTTTATGAAATGTAGCCACATTATCTATTTAAAAAGGCATACAAAACTAACGTTTGTTAGTTAAATAAACAAGTCTAATTATACGATCCCTCTCAATAGGACGGCGACCATGTCTTTTTTTAGGACATTCACATCTAATTTTCCTCTTTTTTGATACCACAAATACAAGGTTCTTAGGGTAGAAAGTATTGAAAATAGTATGACTTCGGGATGTCGCGGTTGTATTTGGCCTATTTTGATCCCTTTTTTTATGATGTTTCTGAAATTATCCTCATAATCCTCCCTCATTTGGACGAAACTTGCTAAATCATCCTCCCCCAAATGCATCCAATCGTTATTTAGAGCTGCCAGCGCTTCCGATTGGTTCACGGTGATGTCGATGTGTAATTCGATGACTTTTTCAATTTTCTGCAGGGGAGAAATTTCTCGATCACGAATGTTGGCCATACCCGAGGTAAATTCGTTGGCCAAATCGAGAATAAGTATGGAAAGAATTTCCTGCTTACTTGCAATATGATTGTAAAGGCTAGCGGCCTTCATTCCCGTTGCCTGAGCGATATCTCGTACCGAAACAGCACTATATCCTTTTTCCTTAAAAAGTTGGGATGCGGCGTTTACTATTTCTTCTTTTCTAGTCATGAATGGAATCGCAATTGCAAGATAGTAATTATCGTACGATTGTCGCGTTAGCGGTTGTAGCGGCATCCCCTGAAGTTGTCGTAAAGTGAGCTTCGCTCTACTTTATCGGCACTACAGGGAATATAGCGTAAGACGCGACCCTATGGAGCAATTTAGAATTGCTACGTAGGGTAACGCCCTCATAAAAAGTATATTAAATTGCAGGATTTCAACTTTTCATACTACTTTTGAAATTCTATGGAAACCAAGTTTGAATCCAACGAATTAATCGACCGTTTACCGCCGCACCTGAAGCAATACATTAAGCCTCAGCAATACGAGCAGTACACGCCTATAAATCAGGCGGTTTGGAGGTATGTGATGCGTAAAAACGTCGATTACTTAAGCAAGGTTGCCCATGAAAGCTATGTGGACGGATTAAGGCAAACTGGTATTTCCATCGATGAGATTCCATCCATGTACGGTATGAATCGTATTCTAAAAGAAATTGGCTGGGCTGCTGTGGCCGTCGATGGATTCATACCACCCAATGCCTTTATGGAGTTTCAGGCGTATAAGATTTTGGTCATCGCCAGTGATATTCGGCAGTTGGAAAACATAGAATACACTCCTGCGCCAGACATCATACACGAAGGAGCCGGGCACGCGCCTATCATTGCCAGCCCGGATTACGCGGAATATTTAAGGCGTTTTGGGGAAATTGGCGCAAAAGCTATTTCTAGTGCCCACGATTTTGAAATGTACGAGGCCGTTCGAAAGCTCTCGATTTTAAAAGAGGCCGAAGGAATTTCCAAAGATCAAATTGACATAGCCGAAGCGAAAGTAGAAGCTTTACAAAATAAAAAAGTTGAACCTTCGGAGATAGCATTGATTCGAAATTTACACTGGTGGACCGTGGAGTATGGTCTAGTAGGCACGGTTGAAAATCCGAAGATTTACGGAGCAGGACTACTATCCTCTATAGGCGAAAGTGCATGGTGCATGCAGTCGGGAGTGAAAAAAATTCCTTATTCCATCGATGCTGCATATCAGGATTTTGATATTACCAAACCTCAGCCGCAATTGTACGTTACGCCCGACTTTGCCTATTTGCAGGAAGTTTTGGAAGAGTTTGCGAACACCATGGCGGTACGCAAAGGAGGATGGAGAGGACTTAAAAAATTGATTGAATCCAAGCAGCTGGGGACTATCGAATTGAGCACAGGTCTTCAGGTGAGTGGTGTATTTACACGGATGATTCAAAATGAAGACAATGAGGTGGTATATTTTGAAACGGAAGGTGAAACTGCTTTGGCGTACAGAGAAAAGGAAGTGATTGGTCATGGAATTTCACGACATATAAATGGCTTTAGATCGCCTTTGGGCAAACTGAAAGGAATCAATTTGTCGATTGAAAATATGGGTCCGCGCGATTTACAAGCCTATAATTTTTACGATGGAAAGCCAATTTCGTTTGAATTTGAAAGTGGGATTACGGTTGAAGGATTAAACGTAACAGGTATGCGTAACCTGAATGGTAAGTTGATGCTTATTCAGTTTACGAATTGTACCGTTCGTTATAGGGACGAGGTTTTGTTTTCGCCGGAAGACGGCGATTTCGATATGGCCGTAGGACAGGAAATTGTATCGGCTTTTGCCGGTGCTGCCGATTATTTATCTTTTGATGTTCGGCATCATGTAAGTGAGACCGAAACGATACACGCAAAGGTTTCAGTAGAAGAAAAGCAATTAAACGAGCTTTACGCCGAAGTTCGAAATATTCGGGGAGGTATGGAAAGTGATACTCCTTTAGCTGAAATATTCGAGTTGGTGAAACGCGATCATCCGAACGACTGGCTGCTGTCTTTGGAAATATATGAATTGGTGGCCGATGAAAATTCACAGTTTTCGATGAGTGTTAGAGAGTATCTAACAGAACTAAAACAACGAAGACCGGAGCTGGGTCATTTGATCAACAACGGGCTGGAGCTAATTCGTAAAGAAATAGAAATTAAAGATTAAAAATTGACTATGGGATTTTTTGGGTTATTTGGAAATAAAAATAAAAAGATAAACGACTTTAAAAGTCGTGATGCTGTCATTCTTGACGTGAGAACGAAGAGCGAATACGACAGCGGAGCTATTCCGGGGTCTAAACATATTCCGTTGCAGCAAATTTCAGTAAAGATTTCAGAAATAAAGAAATGGGATCGGCCGGTGATTACTTGTTGTGCCAGTGGAATGCGCAGTGGAAGTGCCGCCGGTATTTTGAGAAAAAACGGAATTGAGGCCGTGAATGGAGGCGGATGGCAGTCCTTATATCAGAAATTATAGGGTTTTTCCTCAATAAATTCAGGGAAAATTAATTTTCTGATATTCAGGTTTTTGTAGCTTAGCATTGCTTACAAAAACCTGAATTATGTATCATTATAAAGCATTTGTAAAAGACGTTTACGATGGCGATACCATCACCGCTGTAGTGGATCTTGGTTTTCTTCATTACCAGGAAATGAAACTTCGACTGTATGGAATTGACACTCCCGAATTGCGGGGCCCGGAACGGCCACAAGGTCTTATCGTACGCGATATTTTACGCGACCTCATTCTGGAAAAAGAGGTGGAAATTCATACTTACAAAGACAAACAGGGAAAATACGGTAGATACCTTGCAACTATTATGTTGGATGAACTAAACATCAACGAATGGTTGGTTTCCGAAGGTCATGCCACGGTTTATCTACCCTAATTATAAATCGTATTTCACTACCAACATTACAATTCTAGGCAGTACAAAATACTGGTTCGTCGTATTGAACTGATCGTTAAAGCTATCGTTGTTCGTAGATTCGTTATTCAAAATATTGGTTGCCTGAACGGATAATTCCCAAGGGCTGTCCCCTTTCTGATAATACAAAGTCGCATTCATAAAAGAATAATCGTTTTCAACAGTGTTGTTTTCATCTCGATAGAAATAGAAATCCCAATTTGCCGATAACGAAAAGTGTTTCAGAAAGTTTACATCCATATTCACATAAGGACGCTGGGTGTAGAATGTCTGTTCTAAACCACCATTGTTGTAATTGTTAATGGTAATATTATAACCCGCCTCGAAATTTGGCCAGTCTCTGAAGCTACTACGAACACTACCTCTGTAACTTTGAGTGAAACTCTCGCTTAATTGTATCATTTCTGAAAATGTGGGGTTCCCCCCGCCATCAAAACTTCGATTTTGGATGATATTATTCGACTTACTAAGCGCCAAATTAGCATTGGCAGTAAACTGAATTTTCTTCACCCGCTTGCTCCATCTGGCAAAGGCCGAAAAAGTCTCATCGGGAAAATTACTGTCAATATTGATTGGACTACTCACCTGATTAATAGCGACTATATCGGTACTACTTTTTATTCCGTCCACTCTTCGGGTATAATTTAACGACGCACTTACATTGGTGTAGTTAAACATATTAAAGCTGAAATAGGACAAATTATAGGTGTGCGATAATGCATTTTCCAAGAATCTGTTTCCTCTAAACAATCGGTTGTAGTTGTTGAAGACAAAGGCTTCCGCAAAATTCACTATGTCGGTGTATTCGGCAGATATGGCGTAATTGAAACGTAAATTTTCGCTTTTTTTAAGTTCCATGATGGCGTTCACATCCGGCAGCAACATCCAATCGTTTTGAGAGGTCGTAAACCCGTTCTGTCGATTCTTCACGTTGTAATTATGAAGCGTCACTCCGGGCGTAAATGTAAATTTCCCAGTCCTAAACTTATAGTGCAATCCTAAAAATGCATCTGTGAAACCATAAGTAACATCATTCTCCAAAGACTCAGTTTCACCATCAATAAGAGGAGTTTCAGTTAAATCTTCTCTATTGTTGTTATCCAATAATTGAAAAATATTTGAATTAAATTTTTGATCGCTAAAGGTTCCACCCAGTGTTAGATTCACATTACTTTTATTATTGATCACATAATAGTAATCGACCTTAGCATCCAGTTTATTTGTCTTAATATTCTTCTCTTGGTTGATGTTATATCGATTCTGAAGTGTATCTAATGGCAAAATCCCGGGAAAGGGAACTAAATCTGTAATAGCATTGTAAAAAGGATCTTCGTCCTGCCATAGATGCTGAATTTGTCCGGCAAAGATATTATCATCATCCAAGGTGAAATATGCATTCACGTTTTGATTGATAGAGGTAGGTCTGTTTTCTATCGCTTCTGAAATATCGTTTGTATTCTCATCGAATATGGATAAAGTGGAAGCATCCTCGGTTTGTTTGGACGTTTTCACCAAAGCGTCATAATCCAGTTGGAAGTTGGTGTTCGGTTTGAATACACTACTCAATTTAAACATACCCAACTGATTTCTTTGATCGGTATCACTCACCGTATTTTCGATCGTTCCGGTCGAAATGTATTGACGAATTGAATTGGTGACGATATTGGTTGTATTATCTGAAAGTATCGTAAATCCGCTTACATCCCACGTTTTTGACGCTCTCCAACTAAAATTCCCGGCAAAGAAGTTTGTCTCGATGGCGTTTGCCCGATTATTTTGCGCAATGGCAAAACCTAGATCATTCTCACTTATATTAAAATTCGTACCCCCTCCTCGATTAAAATTTCGGAAGCCCCCCGTAAAGTTGAAATAATCTCGCCAGGTAAACGGAACTTCCCCTATATCGTTGAAGTCGGTAATAAAATTTAAACTGTACTTGGGACTGTAATAAAACAACTTAGGATGAACCAAGTAGCGAGCTTCCTCTTCATCATCAATTCCTGCTCCTGCTGTGACTTCCCCAAACCAAAAGTTCTTTTTCCCTTCTTTTAACTTGATATTGATCGCTACATTATCCTGATCGTTCCCCAGACCTCGCATTTGATCTACTTCGTTGTAATTCCGAAGTACCTCAACTTTATCGACGGCATCTGCAGGAATATTCTTGGTGGCCAATTTAGAATCTCCGTCAAAGAAATCCTTTCCTTCGACCATTACCTTTTGGACTGCTTTTCCTTCCACCTCAATCTCACCTTCGTCGTTGACTTCCACTCCGGGTAAATTTTTCATCACATCTCCCAACTTTTTTTCGTCTCCTCGATTGAAGGAATCTGCATTATAGACAATCGTATCACCACGTACCGTCACCGGCATTTCATAAACTAACTCAACGTCTGCCAACTGTGCCGCCGATTGTTTTAAAACAAAATCACGATTCAAGTTTTCGGAAGTTTCAGAAACAACCACTTCCGCTTCCGCATTTTCATAGCCCAAGAAACTCGCTTTGAGTAGGTAGGTATTATTTTTTGGAAGATCCAGCTGAAATCGGCCATCAGAATTTGTAATCGCGTAAGATTCAATATCACCGGTAGATTTTACCGTTGCTATTACATTCGCCAACTCTAACGGATTACCAATAGAATCTTTGATAGTTCCTCGCACCTTTACAGTTTGTGCCGTAACCCCTCCAGTTACAAGCATTATAATGGCAAAAATTAGTTTTTTCATCAATGTTGTAATTTATTTCTGAAACATCTCTCCCCCGCCCTCTCTTAGATAAGAGGGAACTTTGAAGGCACTAAAATTTATTTGATTATCCACCGAATCTGCGTCCGCCACCTCTTCTACCATCTCCTCTTCGGAAATTTTCACGCATCTCTTCGGTTTTTTCTTTTACTATTTTGTTGTACTCCTCTCGGCTCACTTCTTTCCCTTTTTCGGGAGGAGCAATTTTATCGGCTTCTTTCGGATTTAAAACTATCTTCGAACATAAGAGCGTAGTTCGATCTATATTCAATTCGAGTATAAGTCCGGGCAATCCGCCGTATTCTCCGGGCCCTGTCTTCACCGGAATCTGTGGTGTAAACCACGCTGTTACCGTTACTTCTTTGGGCACCTCAATCTCGTCCATGGGATCTCTTTCCTTCGGAATACTATCCTTCACTTCTTCACCTTCTTTTTTCTCTTCCGACTCACTAGGCGGTCGTCTTCTTCGAGCCATACTGAAATCATTTGGGTCCACCTGTTTTATCGCTGTGGCTTTTATAGCCAGATATTGGCCAATTTGTTTGGACTCTTTCCCCACTTCCCATTGTAAATTGGTAATAGTATCATTGATCAAGAATTGCTTTCCGAAGAATTCACGCTCCTCCAAAATTTGATTGGTCTCAATGTTTTTGTACTGCTCCCCGGGAGTAAAACTGCTCATCATCATTCGAAATCCGCCTCCACCTGCTCCGGCTTCCAACTTTTCCTCTTCCTTATAAATCGATTCATTATTATTGAAGGTGAGTATATATGTTTTTTCCAGCATGCTTTTCATCCTGTCGGCAATCTGCTTCTTCATGGCCTCGGTCATATCCCTACGTCCAAAATTATCCATATCAATGGTTGTTTTGGACTCATAATACGCGATACCGCTGATACTTTGGGAAATCCCGGTAAAAGAATAAAAAACTAATAGTAGAAGAAATAATTTTTTCATTGCCTTGAATTTAGTTGATTGTTCAAATTAAATGATAATACTAATATCCTTAGACAATTATTTGTTAAAAAGGTTTAATCCTTAAATAACTTCTTCCTAACCTCCTATTCTAATTTCAATGCTATTTCCATCTTCACGTCTGCCATCGCCCTCAAATCGTTCGTTCATTTCGGTCATTTTCTTTTCCAGAATCTTGTCGTTCTCTTCTTGATTTACCAGTTTCCCCTTGGTAGGTTCTTTGATTTGAATTCCACTTTTAGGATTGAGTACTATTTTGCTGCATAACAAAGTGAGTTCGGCATCGTTTACCTCCAAAATCATTCCCGGCAAGCCTTGATAATCGGCCGGACCATGTTGCACCGGAATTTGAGGCGTGTACCAGGCCGAAACCGTAATCGATTCCTTTTCGGCAGGAGTTTCTTCGACATCGCCACCATCGCGACGCACTCTTGTTCGCATGACATCTCTTTCGTAGGTATAGGTAGCTTTAAAACAGGTATAGTCACCTATGTTTTTAGTTTCTTTTGTGAGTTCCCATTCGGGCAGGTTTAATTCATCTTTGATGAGAAATGACTTCCCGAACATCTCATTCTGATTGGTAAATCGATTCTCTTTAGTATTCGTGTAGAGTATATCGCTATCACCACTTCCGGCAACCACTATTTGCATACCATCACCGGCCAAAGGTGTACTTTCCAATGTTTCCACCTGCTTGTAAATACTTTCGTAATTGGTAAATTCTAGGGTGTATTCCCTTTCGAATTGTTTCTTTAATTGCGCCATGATTTGTTGACGCATGGCATCGTTCACCTGAGAACTGTCCAGTTCGATTTTCATTTGCCGATGACTCTTATAAGTAGCTTCCCCTTGAATGCTTTGTGCGTGAATTTGGGAAAGACAGATAAATGTCAAGACCAAACTAAGTTGTATAAGTGATTTCATGATTATGTGTTTTATTTTACTCTTACAAAGATGCAACGAGTTTCCCTTTTCTAAAGTTAAGCAGTGTTAACTAGTGTTAACGCATTTGGGGAACTTAGCTCTAACTTACTACTTTTAACCCATGAACGGATTGAAATACAAGAGTATTATCTATTTCATAGCGATAGTAATTCTGGCAACACTTTGCATTCAGGTGTATTGGAATTACAAAAATTACTTGGTGAGTAAACAGCAGTTAATGAACGATGTTCAAACTAGTTTGGATAATGCGGTCGATCAATATTACACTAATCTCGCTGTCGATAATGAATACACCTTTGCCAATGACAGCGTAAAGATAAGTTACGGTAACCGCAAGTTTAGTGCTAAGAAAAAATGGGATTCTATACTGCATCCAAATGACCCTATTTTTCATTCAGATTCTATGAGGAACGGCATTACCATTATGAAATCTAACTTTAAAGACAGTGTGGAGTTGAATCTCACCTTTATTGACAGTTTAAGAACATTTTCCATGGGCGATAACCTTATGCGGATTATCGACAGTGCTCAAAATCCGATAAGTGAATTATCATCTAAAATTATTGTTTCATTTTCTGAAGACCGACTTTCTCTTCGGAAGGTGGATAGTTTGTTTTCCGAAGAATTAAAACGAAAAAACATCAAATTGGAATACGGATTAAGTCATTCGGGACTTTTTCAGCAAAACGATTCTTTGCGACCAAAAATTATTAGTCAGGCCACCTTAGAGACTACTTCCGAATCGCCCTATTTTTTCCATAAAAATTATTTAAGAGCTCATTTCAGTAATATCACCTTAGTTCTACTAAAAAAGAACATGATAGGAATTTTGTTGTCCTTCTTATTGGTGGCTGGCGTTATTGCATGTCTATTGTATTTACTCAGAATCATCAAACATCAAAAACAGCTGGCTGAAGTAAAAAATGATCTTATCAGTAACATTACACATGAGTTCAAAACACCCATTGCCACTATTGGAATCGCCATGGAAGCCATAACTAATTTCGATGCGGCAAAGGATCAAGAGAAAAATCTGAGATATGCGAAGATTTCAAAAGAGCAGGTAGAGAAATTAAATATGATGGTAGAAAAACTACTTGAAACTGCCTCACTGGACAGCGACGAGCTTCATCTCAATTATGAAAACATAGATCTTTCTGAAATGCTTCGGAAAATTGCCACACAAGAAAATTTGTCGGGTCTTGACAAAACAATCAAATACGACGGTACATCGAAGGAGATTTATTATCCGGTGGACGGATTTCATTTTGAAAATGCGATCAACAATATTGTGGATAATGCCATAAAGTACGGTGGGGACACTATAAACATTGATTTAAAGGAACAAAAGGGTAATATTATTATTGAAATAAGTGACTCGGGCAATTCTTTAACCGACCAACAGCAGAAACAAATCTTTGAAAAATTCTATCGAGTCCCTAAAGGAAACACACACGATGTAAAAGGCTTTGGAATTGGCCTTTATTATACCAAAAAAATTATCGAGAAGCACGGCGGAAATATTGAAGTTAATATTCGTCCGAACACCCGTTTTATTATAAGTTTACCCTATGAATCCTAACGCCAAAATATTACTAGCCGAGGATGAACCAGCATTAGGGCTCATCGTAAAAGAAACTTTGGAGTTAAAGGGATTCGAAGTGTTCTATTGTCAAAACGGCCTGGAAGCTTTTCAAACCTACACCGAGCACAAACCGGAATTACTTGTATTGGATGTGATGATGCCAAAGAAGGATGGATTTACACTTGCGAAAGAAATTCGAATGCAGGACGAAGAGATTCCTATTCTTTTCCTAACCGCCAAATCGCAGCCTCAAGATGTGGTGGAAGGATTCAATTTGGGCGGAAACGATTATTTAAAAAAACCCTTTAGTATTGAAGAGCTTATAGTTCGGATTAATAATTTACTGAATTACCGGCTTACTGTTCCTGCCACCGAATTAAACATCGGAGATTATTTATTTCAGTTTAAAAAACAATTACTGCAATACAAGAATGAAGAGGCAGTTTCACTAACTCATAGGGAAGCTCACTTGCTTTTTCATCTCGCTAACAATAGAAATAAGGTTTTGGATCGTTCTATTATCCTAAAAAAATTATGGAACGACGATGATTTTTTTAGCGCTAGAAGCATGGATGTTTTTATAAGTAAACTTCGGAAAAAACTTAAAAAGGATTCTAATATTCAGATAATCAACGTGCGGGGTTACGGTTACAAATTAGTATATTGAATTAGGCCCGGTTTTTGTATCTTGTGAATATATGAAACGTTGTTTCTTTCTTCTTTTTTTGGCTTCTTTTACTTTGACTGGACAACAATTAACCCTCAAAGACTCCCTCTTTTTACAAGCAGATCGTTTTATTGGATATGATGGATACCAACATTTGTATTATATAAATGAAGGTGTGCTTCACAAGGATGGAGATTTAGGAAAGTTCGTGTTCAAGGATTACCAATTGGGGCCCATTTCGTCGGTTGATATTATCAATCCGTTGAATGTGGTGGTTTTTTATGCTGAAGTAAATACGGTGGTTTTTTTAGACAATCGCCTTAATGAAAAGGAGCGAATTAATTTCAACGAACTAGATTCATTCATAAATTGTGGTGGCGCTACAAATGCCGGAAACAATCGGTTGTGGTTATTCAATATTGACACGCAGCAGCTTCAACTTTATGATTACAGAAATAAAAGAGAAACGATTGTTTCTCAGCCTATCAATGGAATTTTAAGGTCTCAGGTGAGTAATTTTAACGATTGCTTTGTGTTGACTGAGAACAGTTTGAGCCAGATAAATATTTATGGAGGCTTATTATTTGAAACTGAAATATCTGAATTCGAACGGGTCGTTCGGAGTGGCAAAATGGTCATGTTAGCCAAAGAAAATGAACTCTTTTCCATTTCCGAAGAATCCATAGTACCAATTGATGTTGCATTCAACGAAAAACCCATTAAAGACTTGCAGCTAACGCAAGAATTCCTGTATATTTATAACGGAAATATGGTTTTCACTTATTCACTAACCCAACCTAAGCAGTAAGATTTATGCATGTTGCCATTGCAGGAAATATTGGTTCCGGTAAGACCACGCTCACGCGTTTATTAGCCAAGCATTACAAATGGAAAGCTCATTATGAGGATGTAGAAGACAATCCATATCTGGACGATTTTTACAATCAGATGGAACGCTGGTCTTTCAACCTTCAAATTTACTTTTTAAACAGTCGTTTTCGTCAAATACTGGACATTCGTGAAAGCGGAAAGAAAGTGATTCAAGATCGTACGATTTATGAAGACGCTTATATTTTTGCACCCAATTTACATGCCATGGGTTTGATGACAAATCGCGATTATGAGAATTATCGTGCATTATTTGATCTTATGGAAAGTGTGACCAAAGGTCCAGATTTACTCATTTACTTGCGCAGTTCCATTCCTAATTTGGTGAATCAAATTCACAAGCGTGGGCGGGATTATGAAAATTCAATTAGTATTGATTACTTAAGTCGTCTGAACGAGCGGTATGAGGCATGGATTCATGATTATGAAAAAGGCAACCTACTGGTAATTGACGTCGATAACCTCAACTTTGTGGATAACCCAGAGGATCTAGGGGAAGTCATCAATAAAATAGACGCCGAATTACACGGATTATTCGAGCTAAGTTAACAATCTTACATATAAAAAAAGCCCGGACAATGTCCGGGCTTTTATATTTTTAGAAGATTGACTAGTTAGTAGTTTCTTCTTCCACTTCTTTTATTACTTTCTTGATTACCTCTGCACCTTCTTCTTCGACATCAGCATCTTTTAAGGCATCAATCTGAGCTCTAACTTCTTCTTCAGTACCAGTGAAAGTTTTGGTCTCTACCGTTTCCTCACCATCTTTTGTTGTAGTAATGGTGACATTAGCTACGGTTTGACCATCTGCTTCAGACATCTCCACTTTGACTTCTTTAGTCATCTCGGCGGTTTCCATATTTCCTTCATCGGAGAAGTGTAATTCTTTATCTCCTTTTATCACGTGCTCTTTACCGTTCTCATCCACCCAGACGTTTACTTCTTCATTCATTCCAACACCTTCGTCCGAACCATGTCCACCGAGGATTGGAGCAATTACCAATCCTACCAAGCAAGTTAACTTGATAAGAATGTTCATAGATGGCCCTGAAGTATCTTTAAACGGATCTCCAACAGTATCTCCTGTTACGGCTGCTTTATGAGCATCACTTCCTTTATAAGTCATTTCACCGTTGATCTCTACGCCAGCTTCAAAAGACTTCTTCGCGTTATCCCATGCACCACCGGCATTGTTTTGGAAGATTGCCCACATTACACCACTTACACAAACCCCGGCCATATAACCTCCTAGAGGCTCAGCTCCAAAGATCAAGCCCAGAAGTACAGGTGTTATAATGGTAATTAATCCGGGTAAGATCATTTCTTTAAGTGCAGCTTTTGTTGATATATCCACACATTTGGCGTAATCCGGAGTACCGGTTCCTTCCATAATTCCCGGAATCTCTTTAAACTGTCTTCTTACCTCCTGAACCATTTCCATAGCGGCTTTACCTACACTCTTCATTGCAAGGGCAGAGAATACTACTGGTATCATACCACCAACGAATAAGGCAGCAAGCACATCGGCTTTAAAGATGTTAATTCCGTCAATACCAGTAAAGGTTACATAGGCTGCGAACAATGCTAAAGCGGTCAAGGCTGCAGATGCAATCGCAAATCCTTTTCCAACGGCTGCTGTTGTATTACCAACAGAATCTAATATATCGGTACGCTCACGAACGTGAGGCTCTAATTCACTCATTTCGGCTACACCACCTGCGTTATCGGCGATAGGTCCGAAAGCATCAATGGCCAACTGCATAGCCGTGGTAGCCATCATTGCTGAAGCTGCCAAGGCAACTCCGTAGAATCCTGCTAACTCGTAAGATCCATAGATCGCTGCAGCAAATAATAAAACACTCCAGAAAGTAGATCTCATCCCTACAGCAAGACCTGCAATAATATTTGTTGCCGCTCCTGTAGAAGAATTGGTCACGATGTCCATAACTGGTTTTTTACCTAAACTGGTAAAATATGCTGTTACAAATGAAATTAATGCTCCCACTGCAAGTCCGATACATGCCGAATAGAAAACATTCATTGAAGAAATTTCTTTAGCACCTTCTCCAAAGAAGTTCATCGTCATAGTCTCGGGAAGCATCCAATCGATAAGGAAATAACTCGCTATCAATGTAAGGATGATAGCTGTCCAGTTCCCCATGTCTAAGGCTTTTTGAACTTGCGCCTCTTTAGCTTCGTTGTTGTTAATTTTTACTAAGAAAGTTCCGATAATTGAAGCTAATACTCCAACACCTGCAATTACTAATGGAAGTAAGATGGGTCCCATATTATTGAATGCATCGGTGAATTGTCCTGTTGCAGACATGTCTCTTATTAGGTAGTTACCTAATACCATTGAGGCTAAAACTGTGGCTACATAAGAACCAAATAGGTCGGCTCCCATTCCGGCAACATCTCCAACATTATCACCTACATTATCGGCGATAGTTGCAGGGTTACGAGGATCATCTTCAGGAATTCCTGCTTCTACTTTTCCAACCAAATCGGCACCAACATCGGCTGCCTTGGTGTAAATACCTCCACCAACTCTGGCGAATAATGCAATACTTTCGGCTCCAAGAGAGAAACCTGCAAGAGCTTCCAGTACGATAGTCATATTATTGTAAAAACCTCCGTCGTTCCCCATAAATTGGCTCACGAAGAACATAAAGAACAAACTAAGTCCCAATACGGCTAAACCAGCAACACCCAATCCCATTACGGTACCTCCACCGAATGATACTTTTAAGGCTTGTGGTAAACTTGTTTTTGCAGCTTCGGCAGTACGCGCATTGGCTTCTGTAGCCACTCGCATACCAATATTCCCTGCAAGGGCAGAAAAGATGGCACCAAAGATAAATGCCGGTACAATCATCCAACTGGTTGTTTCAACCAAGGTGGAAATTACAAAGAGTAAAGCGGCTGCAATGATGGCGAAAATTACTAAGAGTCTGTATTCCGCATTTAAAAAGGCTAGCGCCCCTTCTTTAATACTTTTGGATATACTCTGCATGCGCTCATTTCCGGCAGGTTGTTTTTTAACCCAGCTCATTTTAACTAGCATGAAAAGTAAACCTAGCACAGCTAGTGCTATGGGTACAAAAATAATGTTCTGTTCTAACATAAGATAGTTATTTAGTATTCGGTTCAATTTTGCGGTTGCAAAAGTAAGAAAATTTTATGGGGGAGTTAAAATTTCAGAAGGAAATTAAAAGGAGAACCCGAACACTCCTGTAACTCCAAATTTACGCGCATCGGGATTGTCGAGGTAATTACCCCTAAAATTGAAATCGAGTCGGAATACCCTGAAAATATTACCAACTCCAACACTCCACTCCCAATAAACGTCTTCAGGAGCCTGATACATAATAGGAGCTCCCATGGTATCGACATTCAACGCCTGATTCGCATCCGATAATTGTCCATATACGGCTCTAAAGCCAACTACTTCCCGAAGGTTCAATTTCCGAAGACCCGGAATTCTTGAAAACAATCGGCCGCCAAAATTGTGTTGTAAATGAAAGGAAGCATAGGTATCGCTTACAAATTCATAGAAATCCAATTGGTTGAAAGTATTGTATATGCTGAAAAGGGTCTGATTGCCCGGAATGGGACTCAATAATCCTAAAGGAACTTCACCATAAATCTTTCCTGCTTCAATAGTAGTAAAGGCACGACCCAATCCGCCAATATTCCACGGTTGAGTGTATAAAGCTTGCACTTTTTGATATTCAAAATCACCTCCCAAAACACCCTTTAATCCCACTGTATAACTACCATATATAATTGGATAGGTGTCATTTACGATTTTTTGCTCTACCCCGTAACCGATGGTTTTACGACCGGGAGTATAATTAAAGCTGATATCGATCTCCGGCTGATTGATCTGCGACTGAATATTCCCATTCTCATCGATATAGTCCAAACTAAAGGTATCTGTAGCCGAGCTCAGAGTTCGATACGCACCTGTAATTCTGGTAATGAAATTTTTGACCAACTCGGCTTCTAATCCGATGGTACTTAAATTGATACTTGTAAGCCTATCGTTTGCCCCCACCGTCACCAAAGAGGATGAAGCGAGATTTCTACCCAGCACATCGGTACTGGAAGTTAAACTGGCGCCTGTTTGTTCCACGTCGCGTCTATTTCCGCCAAAAATGGTCAATCTGGATTTACGGTCGAGTAAGGCTTTACCCGAAATTCCATACTTAAATTTATCGTCTCTGAAACCGTAAGCACCGAAACCTTCGATTCGCCAGGTATCATTCTGACTAAAATAGGTGCGACCTCCGGCACGTATTCTAAAACCTTCCGCTTCATTGAAGCCAAAAGTTGAGAATATGGGGCCGTAATCGAAGTTATTAAACTCGTAATATCCGGAAGCAAGCGTTGCTCCAATATTATAAAGTGCCTTAAATCGCGGGACGGTTTTTAGGGTATCTAACATTTTGTAAACACCTTTTTCGTCTTTACTCAACTTTTCCATCCGATTCTCATCCCAAAACGTATCGGGTCGGTTATAAACTTCATATTGATAGGGATCGATCTGAGCTTTGTAAAAACTCTTTTCCTTCGGAATATCAAATTCGTAATTGTCGTACAGGGTGGTTCTTTTTCCGTAGATACCTCTAGCCTTCTCCTTTTTCCGAAGTGAAAAATCACTTAAAAAGTAATCTCGAGTAATTAGGAATATGGAATCGTTTAAAACCTCAAACTCCTGTTCGATATACACTTCACGCACCCAATTGAGGTTTGCACTCTTGGACGCCTGTAAATTAATTTCTTTAATAGCCCAGGTGGAATCATTTACCCAGAAATCACCTTTGAAAGTGAGCTCATTCTTACGCCTGGGGTAATAGACAATGTTATAACACCACTTGTTATCGCGGTAAGCACTATCCAATAAAATATAGTTGTAAACGTCGATTCCTGTTCTCGATAGCGGGCTCGTAAAGGCCTTGTCAAAAAACTTCAAATAGTTATCGTACACATCGTATTCGTTGTATAGGTCTTTTACAAAAGCGATAAGCGCTTGATTATTCTCAAATCCTGAATTTTTATTGCCTTCTAGTATTTCCTTTTCGACATTCAATTGATTATCGCCATAAACCGTTGAAACTGCTTCATTAACAAATATGGGCAAATAGGTATTTCCTGTGACACTGGAAGTATCTACTTGATCGAAGATAAACTCCATTCCCTTAAAAACCTTGCTCTTGATGAGGCCCGAATCGATGGTATTTAAGTCGAATTCTTGCTTTTCGTACTTGTCGTATTTGTATTGCTTGAACTTTTTCACACCGTTCTCGCGACGGTTATCCCAAATTTTTCGAAGAATTGCAATCGCCGGATTGTCCTTCTTGGAGGTTTTACCACTAAAAATAACAACTTCGTCCAAAGCGGCAGCCTCTTCCTTTAGAGTAATCACCATTTCGTAGGTAGCGCGTTTTACCAAAGGTACGGTCTGAAGCTCATAGCCTACAAACGAAACCCACAGTGCCTCTTGAGTATCGTCACTTTCCAAATAGAAGCGACCATTTTCGTTAGTGATAGTTCCTTCGTTGGTGTCTTTGAAGATGACGTTGGCAAAAGCGACGGGTTCACCAAACTCATCTTTCACTTCTCCACTCACCTTCGTTTGAGAAAGCACTAATGCTGGAAGAAATAATAGAAAGAAGAGTAAAGTTTGCCTCATAGCAAGGAATCAAGCTGATAGATTTGGAAACGTTAAATACGCTAAAAAAGTGTGAATATACCTATTTATATAACACTTTTTTAACGGCCTTTATTACATCTTCACTGTTGGGAAGCCATTCGGCCAAAAGTGCAGGAGAATAAGGAGCTGGTGTATCGGCAGTATTAATTTTTTCGATAGGCGCATCCAAATAATCAAATATTTGGTTTTGCACCTGATAGGTAATTTCGGTTGCGACATTGCCAAATGGCCAGGCCTCTTCGAGTACAACCAATCGGTTGGTTTTCTTTACCGAATCCATAATAGCTTTGTGATCCATGGGGCGAACGGTACGCAGGTCGATGATTTCGCATTCGATTCCTTCTTCGGAAAGTTTCTCGGCGGCAGCATAAGCTTCTTTTATGATTTTTCCGAAGGAAACAATGGTTACATCGCCACCTTCACGTTTGATATCTGCAACTCCCAAGGGGATTAAATATTCTCCTTCCGGAACTTCGCCTTTATCACCATACATCTGTTCGCTTTCCATAAAGATCACTGGATCGTCATCGCGAATGGCACTTTTCAGCAATCCTTTGGCATCGGCCGGATTACTGGGAACCACTACTTTTAATCCCGGGCAATTGGCAAACCAGCTTTCGAAAGCCTGCGAGTGCGTCGCTGCCAGCTGTCCTGCAGAGGCAGTTGGACCACGGAAAACGATAGGACAATTAAATTGGCCTCCGCTCATTTGTCTAATCTTTGCGGCGTTGTTTATTATTTGATCAATTCCGACTAGGGAAAAGTTAAAGGTCATGAATTCCACGATAGGACGATTGCCGTTCATGGCAGAACCGGTTGCGATCCCGGCGAAACCTAATTCGGAAATAGGAGTATCGATAACTCGTTTGGCTCCAAACTCATCGAGCATGCCCTTACTCGCCTTATAGGCACCATTGTATTCGGCCACTTCTTCACCCATTAAATAGATAGATTCATCACGGCGCATTTCCTCGCTCATGGCTTCACAAACTGCTTCTCGGAATTGTAACGTTTTCATAGTATCTGCTGAATTTTGTTCGCATTAAAATTTCAGAATGACAAAAATAATACTATTTATTTGTTTGCCGTATGCAAAGCTGTTAAATGCGTAGATTTTTAAATTAGAAACCCACCACAACCGAAGTCATGGTGGGTTTCAGGTTACCAGTTAAAATTAAACAATTACCATTTAAATCGTATCCCGAATCTCACTTGTTTTCCTCCTAGGTTAAATTCTCCAATATCCTGTTCGATATCAGGACCATTTTCGGGAGTGAAAGTGGTTTTGCCAAAAGTTACCACAGTCGCATCCAAGCCAATGGCTACATTCTCGGAAACATCTAAATTAAATCCTGTGTGGATTCCGAAGGTCAATCCATCAAAATCGTCCTTATTGTTGAAGGCTTCGATTGTACCTGTGGAATACTGCCCGCAAATTCGTTGTACCCACTGAACACATGGAAGGATAGGCGTCCTATTTTCTAATATCGCGGCTCCAGAGAAAGTGTTCTGTGTTACTTCTCCTTCTTGCGAACTTTCTGTGAGATACTGAGCTTGAAGTCCAGCATAGAATTCGTTATTGCCAAAGGAAGTTCCTATGTTGTACAATCCTTCAACGCCTATTCCAAATCCGGAGTCCTCAAAATTATTTTCTACGGCAATCAAAGGGAATAATCCGATAGTGAATTTATTTTCCCCAGGAAAGCAGCAATCTTTGTCTTTCTCCGATTTAGAATCGCTACCATCACCTTTCGAATCACCATTACCATTGTTTCCATCTCCTCCATTGTCATCGGCAGGTTTATCGGATTCGTCTCGAATAGGATCGGGGCAACAACTTACCATTAAAGACTCTTGTTTTGGCTTTGATGCCTCCGTAAAAATAATGTTGAAAATACCCTTAATCAAATAGGTAGAGGTTACTTCAGATTTAAGCTTTATAGTTCCTCTATCCAATCTTTTTGAGTTCTTTCTTTCAGTGCAATCACAATTAATGGTAACTGTATTAGTCACTGCCCAGGTAATCTTCGCATTCGCAACGTCATGATTGGTGGGTTCGATCTTAATAAGTTGATATATATTACATCCTGCTTGATTAAAATCGCGCTTGGCCAGATGTCCTCTCGCGTTATATTTTAACCACCTCAACGCATCCATCAAGCTCACTTCGGTGTCATTTGCATTTCCGGCTCCGATGATCTTTTCTCTATAGGTTTGTGGTTCAAGATCTTGGCTCAGGTAATTAAAAAAATGGTCTCTCACCAGGTTGGGAAATCCTCCGGTATTCTTTACCCCCAAATTTTGAAAGTTCCCCTGATTGATAAATCGCTGAACACTTTGAAAACGATCCATTGCCGAACGGTATGCTTCATTATTGTTCCTTTTCAACAACAGTTTAGGGACCAGCGCTTTGAATCGATTAATCAATTCTGGATAACAATCTCTTTTGGTATCTTTATCTTCTACCACTTCATAGTCTTTCCATTTTATTCCGTCAATTAAATTATAAAAGGAATCCATACTCTCTTTGGTGGGCTCTTTAGGATCGGTGTTTTCTTCTTGGGCAAAAATTTGACCCGGCAGTAGCATTAACATCATAATACACACTGCAAATACTGCTTTTTTCATAATTAGGATTTTTATAGTTATTGTATTTATTGTTGTCCACAACAATTCAACCAATCCACAGACAATCTCGGCCTTGACGCTGTTTCAAATTTTATATTCTCAACATCAAAATCGGACATAGTGGAAGTAAGTTTTGACTTAAGATGCACTTTAGCATCGTCGACATTTCTGGTCGTATTGTCTGGTCGTTCACATTGACAATTCATCATTACATTAGCTCGTAACTGCCAGTCGACTTTGTCAAAATCAATGAGCGTGGGTCTTATGTAAAAATCAATGATATAAGCACAAGGTTCTCCAGGTTGGTAATGAATATAGTGTGTGAACAAGAATTGATCATTGGTGATCAATCTTGTGTAAAATGGGTAAAGGGTCTCCAACCATTGTATATCATTTGGTGACAAGGGGGGCTCGGAACCTGTTTGGCCATTGGGACGGTTAAACCGGGATTTGAAGTCCTCATAACTTATGGATTCCCTGAGTGCGTCCATCATTTTATCCCTGCGTGGGTTGGTGGATGGGTCCCAAATATCGGTTTCAATTTCCGTGAAGTCGTTCTCCAGAGAGGTATAAACCATCGCCATAAACAAACGTAGCTGGAAAACAGCACGATAATAGGAGTCAAAACGGAAATCGATTTTTTCCAGTTCTGTTTCCATAAATGTGTATAATTCGGAACGACAAGGAACTCCCGGAGCTTCCAATTCGATATCATGATCACCCCAATCAATGTTGTTTACTACATCATAAAAAGAGCTTACACTCTCCTGGCTGGGTACCGGATCGAATGGGTTCAGGATTTGAGCTGTACTTAACTCACTAATAAGTAAGAACAGCAAGACAAATTTTAATTGTTTTAAAGCTTTCATACTGTTTAATTTTAACGGGTTAACAAATCAAACTTAACAGTATAAATCACTCAATATGAAGCAAATGAGCCATTGACCCTTTTCGATGAGCCGTTAAGGGGTTTGGACGAGATTAAGGTAAAATTAAAGGGATTAGCCTATCAGTGAATAGAGGATTTTCTTCTTGCTACTCGCAACAGGCACATTGCTTTCATCGCTAAGAATAACTGCATCACCCGATTTATGCAAGGCTTTTACTTTCTTCAAATTTATAAGATACGAATGATGGCAACGGAAGAAATTATAGGGAGAAAGCTGTTCCTCAAAGGTCTTAAGGGATTTTGAAACCAGCACTTTTCGGTCCTCACAATAGAAATGAGTATAGTTGTTATCCGCCTGGGCATATAGAATGGTATCGATTTCAACCACATGAATGAGATCGTGATTTTTAAGCACTATACGTTGCGACTTTTGTTGAGTATTTAAATTGTGCAGCAGCACCTCCATTTGTTTATGGTAATTCTCCTGGTTGATAATCGCGATAGTTTTGTTTATTTCTGAAATGAGCTCTTCCGAAGTAAATGGCTTTAGCAAATAACTCAAAGCACTAAATTTAAAGGCTTCAATCGCGTGCTCACTATGGGAGGTGGTGAATATTATTTTTGAATTCAAGCTAGGAAACTCTTTGAACACTTCAAAAACCTGGCCGTCTCCCAAATGTATGTCGGACACGATCAATTGTGGTGTATGTGATTCAAGATGAGCCCGTGTTTCTTCCAAATTATATGCGAAATCGAGCTGGGTCACCATGGAAAAATTGGAACTTACAATGTCACCAATCCGTTCACTGGCTTTTACATTATCCTCTATCACCAAACAACTTATCGACATTAAATAGTTTTTATTTTCATCGGAAATGTAAGAGTTATTTCGGTTCCTTTGTCCTCTCCGGACACCAAATTTGTACTGATCTCAAATTTATGAAGCTTTTGATAGGCATCCATTCTTTTCTGAATAATATCCGTGCCCATTGACTTATGCAATTCATTTCCCGAATTTATACTATCCGCGACAAATCCTTTCCCATTGTCTCTTATGACCACTACAACCCGATCATTTTCTAATGAATAATTTACTTTTATGTTTCCTTCGGAAATGTTCTTCACTCCATGAATC
>JABDKT010000266.1 GCA_013002065.1 Flavobacteriaceae bacterium | reverse complement strand
CTTTATAAATTCACTTCGTTCTAAATCGTACGCAAAATACCCATAGAAGAATAGGCATACCAGCCCAATGAGTAAAGCAAGCCAATACGATTTTAGAAAATTGAGCATTTTAGTCTTGCCATTCGGCTATAAACAAATTGGTGTCGCGGGTTCCGCCATTGTTTCGGTTGGACGAAAATGCAAGATACTTTCCATCGTTCGAGAAAACCGGAAAGGCATCGAAGGTTTCACCATGTGTAATTCGCTTCAAATTTTTACCGTCGATATCGATCATATAAAGATTAAATGGAAATCCTCTTTCTGCCTCAAAATTACTTGAGAAGAGAATCTTTTCACCACTGGGGTGGAAGAACGGACTCCAATTCGCGTTCCCTAAATTGGTAAGTTGTCTTAGATCACTTCCGTCGGCATTGCAGATATAAAGCTCCATTTCGGTGGGTTGAACCAATCCGCGAGCTAATAGTTCTTTGTATTCTGAAATCTCTTCTTCGGTTTTAGGTCGTGAAGATCTAAAGATTAACTTGCTTCCGTCGGGAGAGAAAAAAGCACCGCCGTCATAACCCAATTCATCGGTGATTTGTTTTACATCACTACCGTCGATGTTCATGGTATAAAGCTCTAAGTCGCCACTGCGCATGGAAGTAAACACAATTTTATCACCTTTTGGAGAAACGGTGGCTTCGGCATCGTATCCCGGCTCGTCGGTTAATTGACCGGTAATATTTCCTTCCAAATCGGCCACAAAAATATCGAAGCTATCATAAACCGGCCATACATATTTTCCGTTTTCCCTAAGAGGCACTTCAGGACACTCTTCATCTACCAAATGCGTTGAGCCATATACAAAACTTTTGTTATCGGGTAAGAAATAAGCACAGGTGGTTCGACCTTTTCCGGTACTAATCATGGGTGGCTTCGTACCATTAAATGTTTCATCTGCGTTCATCAAAAACATCTGGTCGCAGCCTACACCCCAATCTTTATAATTGGATTGAAAAACCAATTGCTTGTCGTCGAAACTCCAATAGGCTTCTGCATTATCGCCACCAAAGGTTACTTGTCTTATACTTTTAAAATGAACTTCTTCCGGATAAATTAAAGAATCATTTACTGCGGAATTACGCTCCAATTTTTCATTTTCTACGGAAGTCACCTTTTCCGTAGTGTTTTCCGAAGAATTTTTACAAGAAATTAACAAGCTTAGTAACAAAAGCGACACAAAAAGTCTCATAATTAAAGTAATTTTGTGCAAAAATAGTGATATGCGCGCAATTTTAATGGTATTTGTTATTTTGATTCTCATTTCTTGTAAAGAGGAGAAAAAATCTTCTGTTTCTATGAAAGATGATGTGGTGGCACTGGCAGATGACAATCTTTTAGGACGAGAAACCGGTACCGAAGGTGAGCTCATGGCGGCCGATTATATCGCTAACCGATTTGAGGCTATTGGCACATTACCGAAAGGAACAGAAGCCTACTTTCAAGATTATAGATTTAAACCCAGTACCAATCCTCACGAACAAGCCAAAGTGAGTGACAGCCTAAATGATGGAACTATTATGGGGAGAAATGTGGTAGCATATATCGATAATGGTGGAGCACAAACTGTGGTGATAGGAGCCCATTACGATCACCTAGGAATGGGCGGAATTGGTTCTCTGTACAGAGAGGGAGAGGCAATTCATAATGGAGCCGATGATAACGCCAGTGGCGTTGCTGTAATGCTCCATCTTGCAAAGCGCTTGAAAGAAGTAGATAACGCTAATAATTATCTTTTTATCGCTTTTTCAGGAGAAGAAATGGGCCTTTTAGGTTCGGCTTATTGGGTTAAAAACCCAACTGTAGATATTAATAGTGTTTCTTACATGATTAATATGGACATGGTAGGTCGCCTTAACGAAGAGAATACTGTCGCAGTGCACGGCGTTGGAACGTCACCCGTTTTTAAACAAACGCTTTTTGCCAATAACACTATGGGATTAAATATCGCGGAACACGAAAGTGGTGTAGGACCAAGCGATCACACATCTTTTTATGTCGCAGAGATTCCAGTGCTGCACTTTTTTACCGGCCAACATGAAGATTACCACAAACCGAGTGATGATTCGGAAAAGTTGAATTATGAGGGCATGAAAACGGTCTCGAATTATATCTATTCCATTGTACAGGATTTGGACGATAATGGCGAATTAGCTTTTAGAAAAACCAAGGATGAAAGTGAAGAGGTGCCTGCTTTTAAAGTGGCATTGGGTGTAGTCCCTGATTATTTGTTTACCGGAGAAGGGATGCGTATCGATGGCGTGAGTGAAGACAAACCTGCCCAGAAAGCCGGTTTAGTGAAAGGCGACATTGTAAAAAAATTAGACACTACCAAGGTGACCGATATGATGAGTTATATGAGGGCTCTTTCCACCTATGAGAATGGACAAAAGTGTATGGTTACCGTAGATAGGGAAGGTGAATTGTTGGAAGTTGAGGTTGAGTTTTAATTAAAAACTTCTACCGTAAGCGAAAGTAAGGTATTGATGATCGGTAACTGTGTTCGCTTCCCGGGTTAGAAATCGGTAGCCTATCTTATAATCGTTCTTTCCATATCGATGCCTAAAGTCAAATCCGAGATTCAAAATGGTGTTTTTTCTTTCTATACTGAAATTTGAGTTCTCCCCAAACGGTGCTTCTTCCAAAAATGCGTTAGCACCCACCCATCTGTAACCTACCTTTAGTGCAAAGAATATTTCCCTTTGAGTAGATCCTATCCGATTGTAGGCTATAGTTTCACTCATTTTGTTTCTCCTTCCGAAGAATAAGGCCAATTCGGGTTGTGCATATACATCTTTTGTGCCGGCTGCTATTTCTGCTGAAACAGCCACATGTACTCCGAACGGTACCGGAAGTAATTTCCATTCTTTGTGATAACCTAACAGCAAATTCGCGTGAAATTCATTGTCCAGTTCGTGCTTCCAGCTAGGAGTGGGCCATCGCACGATAGCATTGTGATACCAGCGTTGAAAGGCACCGGCGCCGGAGGCAGGACCTACCATTCCTAATTGAGTGGTTACCTTAAATAGAGAGTTGCCTTTCACAGTATTCCATGTCGAATTGAGACGTAAATAACCCGCGTACAATCGATCCATTTCTTCTATCAATTCGGTGTCGATATTGTTAGGAGTGAAGACTTCATGTCCAAGATTAAAAGTGAGTTGTTCGGATGTATTGCTAAATACTCCTTTCCTTAATTTTCGGCTGTAGCCCAGAAAGATTCCGCTGGAATAATATCGGTCGGTGAGTAAAAAGAAGTCGTTATCGTGTCCTATTTCCAACTGATTCAATACTACTTTTTCACCCGATTCTTGAGCGCTAATATTTCCGAAGGAAACAAAAACGAACCCTAAATAAAGTATCAACTTCCAATTCATATTAAAATGCTTTGGAATAGGAAACCAACATGTACAAATGAGGTTTTACGGTTCTTGTGGTAGGAGTGGAAAAATTGTAGGATACTTTGTAGCTACCGCGCTTGCGACGAAAATACATTTCAAAATTGTATAAAAACATATTCTGATACGGTTCCACCAAAAAGACCGAGGGATCCCTTAATACATTTCCCTCCAGCAAGGAATCGTGAAAAATATATCGATATCCGGCTCGTACCGCGAAGAAAATTTCGGTCTCTAAATTTCCCAGTTGTTGGTAAGCGGAACTCAAATTCATGGGTTGCCGTTTCCCTAAGAAAACCGCCACATCTTGTTGAAAAAAGATGTCCTTAGTACCCAACGCGCCTGAGGGATTCAAACTAAAAAAAACCTGAAAAGGGGACATTTTGAGGTCCCATTCTCGCACGTAATTGAGATAGAAATTTGCATGAAATCCGTTTTTAATTTGATCTTCCCAAGCGGCTATTCTGGATTCTGCAGCTAAACTTTCGTGAAAAAAACTTTGAACGACAGAAGCACCGGAAAGAGGCCCGGTAAATCCTAACAGCACTTTATGATCCCATAGCCTTTTTTTGTTGGAAATGGTTAAGGCATTGGAAATTCCGAAGAAACCCACATAAGGACGATCGAAGTTTTCAACCTTATTGGCGAGCAGATCGGAGGGTGTATAGAATTGTTGCAAAACATAAGCGCTGTAATGTCTTGTGTTTGACGTGTCTTTCCCTTTGTCAAGTAATTTTCGCAATCCGATAAAGGTTCCTGTGGTATAATAGCGATCGGTGAACAAGAGGAAGTCGTTATCATGTCTAAGTTCAAATTGATGATCGTAGATTCGAGTGAATTTTCTTTGAGAATTTTCAGTCTGAGACCAGGCGCTCTGGAAGATAAAAAGCACAATTACACAAAACGTAATAAGGGTAATTGTTCTTCTGATAAGCTGCGGATTGTAAATTAGACTTTGCTCGTAATACTTTTGAAAAATACGAAACCAAATCCAATAAACAACATTAAGTGAAAGGGGAAGAGTCCAAAATCACCACCTTGATCGCCTACTACAAAGGCGCTATACATTCCGAAACCGAAGTACAACATAAGTAAGCCCTCGATGATCACATTGGCCGAAACTTTATTCTTTAAATATTTGTTGCCTTTCCAGCTATCTTTTAAGGAGCTAATATTAAATTTCGGGGTACGAATAAATTCACTTTTTTTCCCAATATGCCCTTCCAATACAGCCACCGAATTATGTACAGAGAATCCCATGGCGATAGAGAAAAACACAAAGAACATCCCCACATACTCGAGGAAGCGAGCGAATCCGCCGCCATAAATATTCTTAAAAGTAAACCAGTAACAAATAAAGAATATAAGGG
>JABDKT010000162.1 GCA_013002065.1 Flavobacteriaceae bacterium | reverse complement strand
CCGTCTCAGGGATTATCGCTTTTACCTTTGCCAACTGTTCAATCGTATGTATTCCTTTCAATCCCAGGTGATCTTCAGCCACGTTGGTGACTATTCCAATATCACAATTTTTAAATCCCAGTCCCGCTCTTAGTAATCCTCCACGGGCACATTCCAAAACTGCAAAATTTACTGTTGGATCTTTCAATACAAATTCGGCGCTCGCTGGTCCTGTGCAGTCTCCTTTCATCAACAATCTATTCTGAATATACACCCCATCACTGGTGGTGTAACCCACTCGGTATCCATTCATTTTGGCAATGTGAGCCATGAGTCGGCTGGTGGTGGTTTTACCGTTCGTCCCTGTTATGGCTATAATAGGAATTCTTCCTGTATCCCCCATTTTCGGAAACAATTTATCCACTACGGGTGCTGCTACATTTCGCGGCAATCCGGATGTTGGTGCTAAGTGCATTCTAAAACCAGGTCCTGCATTGACTTCTAAAACGGCGCCACCCGTTTCTGAAAGCGGTTTACTTATATCGGTCGTCATCACATCTATTCCACAAATATCGAGGTCGATAATGCGTGAAATGCGTTCTGCCATTTCAATATTCTCAGGGTGCATAATATCGGTGACATCTTCGGCAGTACCTCCGGTACTTAAGTTTGCTGTATCCTTCAAAATAAGCATTTCATCTTTCGGAATAACAGAATCCAGGGTGTATCCCGCATCTTTTATAATATTTTGGGTTAGCTCATTAACTGTAATTTGCGTCAACACGTTTTCGTGTCCGTATCCGCGCCTAGGGTCGCTATTGACAATATCAATAAGTTCTTGAACCGTCGATTTACCATCGCCAATGACATGGGCTGGGGTTCGCAGGGCGGCAGCGACTAATTTGTTATTAATTACAAGCACTCTGTAATCCTTTCCAGTAATAAATTTTTCAACAATAATAGCACCGCTTTTAGAGCTTTCTTTTGCATTTCTGAAAGCAACTAATGCCTCATCATAATTTTGAATATCCACCGTAATACCTCTTCCGTGATTGCCATCGACTGGTTTAATCACCAACGGAAATCCAACATATCTACAAGCCTCTTCCAGACTACTTTCGCGACGAATAATATCTCCTCTTGGCACTTCAACTTCAGCTTGTTCCAACAGGTATTTCGTATCTTCCTTATCACAGGCTAACTCCACGCCAATGCTGGAGGTCTCACTGGTTACTGTTGCCTGAATTCGTTTCTGATTTGCCCCATAGCCCAGTTGACACAATGAATATTTATTTAGCCGAATCCACGGGATACCTCTACTAGCAGCTTCTTCCACTATGGAACCAGTACTTGGCCCTAACCTTTCTGATTCGCGCAATTCTCGCATACGCTGAATATCGTCTTCCAAATCGTATTCTTTTCCTTCAATTAAAGCTTCACAAATAGCTACGGAAGCCTTTGCGGCGTAACGACCCACCGATTCTTCAATGTATGAAAACACCACATTGTACACACCTCTTTCTCCATAATCACGCGTCCTTCCGAAGCCTGTATCCATTCCTGCCAACGTTTGAATTTCTAAGGCGATGTGTTCAATGATATGCCCCATCCAAGTTCCTTCTTCCACCCGTTGAAAAAACCCGCCAGGCTCACCTACCGAACAACGATGGCTATACATGGTGGGAAACATTTTTTCCAGTCTTTCCTTAAACCCGGGAACTTTATTCGATGGACTATCCTCCATTTCCTCTATGTCTAGTACCATCACAATTAATTTATGACGACGAACAGACCAATAATTTGGACCTCGCATAGCATTTATTTCCCGAATCTTCATAGTGTAAAATTTGTTAGTTGGTTATTGACAAAGATTATAAATATATAATTTTTTTACTTTAAAAACGTGTATTTTTGCACGATTGAAATATATACCATGAAGGCAAAAGGAATTCTTATCCCCATTGGGGGAAATGAAGACAAGGGAATTGAAATTAACGAACAATACACGCTAGAGTTCATTAGTGAAGGCATACTTTACCATGTGGTTAAGGAAGCTGGGGGTATCTATTCAAATATTGTAGTAATTCCTGCGGCTTCGAGCATTCCCGATGAGGTTGGTGAAAACTATTTGGAGGCTTTTGGAAAATTAGGCTGTAAAAATGTTCAAGTAATGGACATTCGCTCTCGAGAACAAGCAGAAGACCCTAAAAATATTGGCATCATAAAAAAAGCTAATTGTGTCATGTTTTCTGGTGGAAATCAGTCGAATATTACTCGAGAAATAGGAGGCACCAAAATGCACGATATTTTAATGGAGAAATATCATAAAGAACATTTTGTAATCGCTGGAACAAGTGCAGGCGCTATGTGTATGTCTCAAGAAATGATTACGGGCGGAAGTGCTAAAGAATCCTTCATAAAAGGAGCTGTAGGTATGGGAATAGGAATGGGCTTTATTCCTAATTTAATTATTGACTCTCATTTTATAAGAAGAGGTCGTTTTGGAAGACTTGCTGAAGCTGTTGCAAAACACCCAAAGTTGCTAGGTGTGGGCCTTGCTGAAGACACCGGCCTGATTATAAGAGAAGGAAAAACATTTGAGGTGATTGGTTCTGGAATGGTTGTTCTGTTTGACCCTCGAAAAATTAAGCACAACAATGAAAAAATTCTAGAAGAGGGAACGCCTATGACCTTGACGAATTTAAAAACACATGTTTTGGCAAACGGGGATGTCTTTAATATTAAAGATCGAAAAATAACAGTTTTACCTGTGGACGCACCGTTTGTTTAATCTTTGTAAATAGCTAATCCGCTTTCCCCTTTTGACGTTTTAAAAGCACGGTACATGCCTTCCGTATTAAAAGGCATAGTTATACTCCCATT
>JABDKT010000103.1 GCA_013002065.1 Flavobacteriaceae bacterium | reverse complement strand
AATCTTGGAGTTAATTTTCCTTCGGAAGTAGTCATTCTTGCTCTTTCCAAGATTCCATCGGAATCGCCATTAAAAAAAGCAGGAATCACGTATTCCATGAACATATCACCAAAGCCTTCACTGGCATCTTTAGGCAATTCACAGGGAAGATTATCGACAGCCATTACGGTAATAGCTCCTTTTTCATCCATCGAAGTTTCCTTTTCTGTTTCCGGATCATAGCCATAAAAAGGTTCGGCTATTGTTGAAGGACGTATGGTGCTAGCCACGGGGCCGTCGATATCGCAGGATATATCTGCAACCAGGTTGATATTGAAATCGGGATGGCGCGCATCCTCACGCGTAAACAAATAGGGCGCTCCATCTCCATAGAAATGACCTGCGATAAAGAAATTGGATACCTTCGCATATTTCATAAAATCACTTTCGAATCCGCTGGGATCATCGTAAAAGTCATATTTGTCCCAGGCCTTATCGTCAACACGCTTGTTGTATTCGGTTACGTCGATTAAGCAGAATACAGGTTCGTCGAAAGATTGTGATAGATATTCGGCGTCGGTTACTTCACGCAACTTTAAATGGTCCAAGATTTCCTTGGCTCCGTGTGCCACCTTACCTGTTCCAGATAGTATGATCCTTAGATGCTTCGGAAGTTGGATTTTATCTAATTCCGACTTCATCTCGGCCAAGTCGGCCAAGTGTTCTACTTTAGGGAGCTCGAACAGTCCGTCGCGAATGCCCAAAGCTCGGAAACCGTTGTAGGCTCCTACCAAACCGGCATATCGCCCGAAGCCGATAAGTCGCGCACCATTTTCTTTGATAATGGTTTCATGGTCAAACAATTCGATCTTTTTCTCCAAAATCGCTTTGAGCAATTTCCGATTATAGGGTTGTTTTTTGATGGTGTGGCTAAAGAAGAAGTATTTTTTCTTCGGAATAAGAGCTTCAATAGGCACTTCTTTTACGCCTAGCAGTACATCAGCTTCGGAAATATCGTTTGAGACTTTGAATCCGGCCTTTTCATAAGCCTCATCCGAAAATATTCGCACATCACTTGATTCTACGATGATATTTGCATCGGGAAACATATTTCTGACTTCCTGACACTTTTGGGGTGAAAAAACGACACGTCTATCGGGCGGATTCTTACGTTCCTTTATAATGGCAAAGGTTATGGGCATTTGGAATACTTTTTGTTACTTTTAAGTAGGCGGCAAAGATACTGATTTTAATGTATCTTTGCGGCCCCGCGTTAGGGATAGAAGTGGAAATCCTGCAAAGCAGATTGAAGCGAATAGCCCGGCCGCAAAGTGAACTTGTTCTACTTTGCGGAACGCCCAAGGAAGTTCATTGAAAATACAGGGGCCGACTGGTTTTGACAGCGGGTTTCATTGTAATGTAAGCATGTCGAGCGCTGGAAAACAGCTCGTAAATCTCATTTTTCACACTTTTTAAACGGCGATAATAATTACGCCCTAGCTGCATAATCTGAATTATAGTAGGATAATGCCTCGGCCCTGAAGCAGGGCAAGCAGGAAGTCACTCCACTGCCTTGGTTTACGGCGGCGGAACTAGTGGCTTCGTAAAAGTAAACCTAGAGAATTTAGGGCTTTGATGAATTCTCGACATCTAATTGAAGCTAAGCTGTGCGTTGGTAGTTTTTGACCGGCAAGCGGACGAAAATTTAAACAAAAACTAAACATGTAGAAAGCCTTATAACGGCACGTTTGGACGAGGGTTCGAATCCCTCCGGCTCCACCTTCGCCCTCCGAAGCTTCGAGATTTACGAGAAGCGAAGGAGGGCTTTTTTATAAAAGCTAAATCGATATAAGTTGTCCAGGGCTTCGGTGGATGCCGATCCACAGTTTGCCATAAATATTTAAGCTTCTTCGAAAGTCCGATAAAGCGTCTTCAATCTTTGAAGCCTTGGCGAAAAAGATAAGGAGGGCTTTTTCTTTTTTGGCAATTAGTTAATTCGCCGGCAAGGGCTTCGGTGGATGCCGATCCACAATTTGCCATAAATATTCAAGCTTCTTCGAAAGTCCGATAATAGCAAGTTTATTAGTTACTATACTAAACGAAATTTTGTAATTTCATTTAGCC
>JABDKT010000045.1 GCA_013002065.1 Flavobacteriaceae bacterium | reverse complement strand
CAGGTTGGGTGTTACAGCATTCTTGATTTTAAGGGTAATATCTACCTGGGAACCCCATCGGGAATCAAAGTTTTATCAGATAAATCGTTACAGGAAGTCAAGTTTGAGAACCTTGATTTTGATAAACCCATTCTTAAACTTCGGAAAGTTAACGACAACGAATTTCTTATCACCACCGACGGATTCGGTGCATATACTTCCGATTTAATTCAGATTCGGCAACTACCTGAAACTAATTACCTGAGTGTTCAGGATGCTTATGTGGATGAAACTGATATTTGGCTTGCGACCGATAGTGGTGTATATCATTATGAACAACTGGAAGACGGCTATAATCTTGTAAAAATTATTGATGAAACTAATGGACTGCCCACTCGCAATATAAATGCAGTCACCGGTGTTGAGGAAAATATAATCATTGGTACCGATAACGGTCTGGCGGTGTTCCCAAAAGACTTACCAACTCAAAGTCGGTTGTTGGATCTTTATTTTGAGAATGTTGCCTATAATACCACTCAAGTAGCCACTAATTCTGAAAGTGTCCGATACAGTCGGGCCAATAGTTTGAGGGCCGATATTGGTTTTATCGATTATTCCGATTCTGAAAATACCTTCCAATACAGCTATCGATTAGATCCCATTCATGAAAATTGGAATGCGACTACCTCATCGACCATTAATTTCACCGATTTAAAACCCGACACTTATACTTTGCGTATAAAATCGGGTGAATTGGAAGAACAAATGAAATTTGAGATAAGTCCGTTATGGTGGCAAAGAACACCTGTGAGAACTGCATTATTGATACTGTTACTCGGTTCATTTCTCTATATCGGGTATAGGTTTTCAAGATATTTTCAGGAACAACAAACTAAGAAGTTAAAGCAAGATAAACGTTTGGCCGAAATACGATTGAACGCTTTAAGGGCACAAATGAATCCGCATTTCGTGTTTAATTCTTTAGCGGCCATACAATACTATATCAACAATAACGAGATGGAGAAATCGGAATCTTTTTTGGTTAAGTTTTCCAAGCTCATTCGCAGGTATTTTGAATTGTCTAAAGAACAAGAAATCTCAATCGATGATGAGGTTTCGTTACTTCAGAATTATCTTGAAATTGAAAAATTGAGATTTAAGGACAAATTGAATTTCAACATTCAAGTTGATCAATCCTTAGATTCCAAAAACTTCATGATTCCATCTATGTTGCTACAACCCATCGTTGAAAATGCGGTAAATCACGGAATATTTAATAAAGAAGAAACCGGTAAAATTGACATCGGATTTAAAAAGGTAGATCACGATAAAATTCAAGTGGTAATTGAAGATGACGGAGTGGGGTATCGAAATACCCTCAAAAAGACAAAAAGAAAAGCAAAGTCATCGAATGTCCTTTCAGACCGATTGTATTTTCTGAATCAGTCAGGAAGATGGGAAATCACCATGTCGCGTAAGGAATCCAATCCGGAGAGTGTGAATCCCGGTAATATTTGTGCATTCGATATAATTAGCAAACCATGAAAACATTAACAGCAATATTAGTCGATGACGAGATTTCGGCCTTAAAAGGGTTGCGAAGCAAAGTGGAGAAACTCTTTCCCCATCTCAACATTTTAGAAACTTTTCAGCAACCAGAAAAAGCCATAGAATTCATAAAAAATTCTCCTCCCGATATTCTTTTTCTCGATATTCAAATGCCTAGAATAAATGGCTTTGAGCTCTTGGAACAACTAGATTCTATTTCTTTTCAAATCATATTTGTAACCGCCTATAGTGAATACGCCATTCAAGCTTTTAAGGAATCGGCGGTCGATTATATTCTGAAACCTGTTGATAACAATGAGCTATCCAATGCTGTGGAGAAGGCGATTGAACGAATTGAGAGCAGTGAGGAAGGGAAGTCACATCAGGAATTGATAGAAATCATGAGAGAGACCATGGAAAAGAGTCAAAAATTGGTGGTTCCCACCTCCAAAGGGTTGTCTTTTATTCCGCAGCGGGAAGTTTATCATTTAGAAGGTTACGAAGGATATACAAAGATTCACTTAGTCTCGAATACAGAAATTCTGAGTTCTTACAGTTTAGGGAAGTTTGAAAAAATGCTGGGCAAACTATTTTTTAAATGTCACAAGTCGCATATCGTGAATCTAGAACTGGTGCGTAGCTTTGAAAACGAGGGCTATATTGTGCTCGAGAACGGTTCAAGAGTTCCCATTTCTAAAACTCATCGCAAAACTTTTCTCGACCTATTTAACTAGCTTTATAGTTTCCTCCCAGGTATTCACATTTAACAAATTCTTCAACACCGTTAAAAGGGACTTTTTCTTTTTCGTAGTTATAAGTTTTGTCTAAGTCTTTCGATAAGTTGTGATCATCTACGTTTACCTCGATATCATTCATCATAAACTGACAAGGATGTTCGTAACCTGCAGCATGTGTAATTTCAAGAAATTCCTTTCGGAAGGTTCTAAAATATTGCGCAAGACGTTCGCTTTTTAATGGCACGTTTATTCCGTTTTGCAACCATTTCTTTTGAGTGGCAACCCCACTGGGACATCGGTTGGTGTGGCAAATTTGCGCTTGTATACAACCAATACTCATCATAGCCTCACGGGCCACGTTGATTAAATCGGCGCCCATGGCGAAGGCCATCGCAGCTTTCGCAGGAAACCCAAGTTTTCCACTCCCTATGAATACAATTCGATCTGTAATTCCTTTTTGCTGAAATATCTTATACACATCACTAAATCCATAAACCCAAGGTAAGGAAACATGATCTGCAAAACTAGGTGGTGCGGCACCGGTTCCACCTTCACCACCGTCAACGGCGATAAAATCTGGTCCTTTTCCGGTGGCAACCATGAGTTCGGCCAGCTGTTCCCATTCTTCTAACTTACCGATTGCGGCTTTTATACCTACGGGTAAACCGGTAGCTTCAGCAATTTCTTCAATAAATTTCATTAGTTCAGGAACATTCGAAAATGCAGAATGATTGGGCGGCGATAAAACATCTTTTCCCACCTCTACACCTCTAATCTCAGCAATTTCCTTTGAAATTTTTGCCCCGGGAAGCACGCCTCCTTTTCCGGGTTTAGCACCCTGAGATAATTTTATTTCAATAGCCCGGATAAAAGGGTTGTCAGCAATCAATTGTTTCATCTTCTCCATGGAGAAATTTCCTTCTTTATCCCTTACGCCAAAATATCCTGTACCAAAGTGAAAAACTACATCTCCTCCATACGAGTGATAAGGAGAAAGTCCGCCCTCTCCGGTGTTGTGATAGGCATGAGCTATTTTGACCCCTTTGTTTAAGGATTCCACTGCCTTGGCCGAAAGCGAACCATAACTCATGGCAGAAACGTTTATCACAGAAGCTGGTCGATAAGGTCGTCTTCTTTGGTTGTAAACGCCCATGATCTTTGCGCACGGAACAAAGGTTTTATCGGTTTTGTTGGGATGATTCGGCTTTACCTGAAACGGAATCATTGCGTTGTTGATAAAAATATGATGATGCGCATAGATATCACGGTCGGTGCCAAATCCTTCGTAATTGTTTTCTTTTTTTGCCGAAGCATATACCCATCCTCTTTCGATACGGTTGAAGGGTAACTCCTCTCTGTTATTGGCAACGAAATACTGCCGCATCTCAGGACCGATACTCTCAAAAAAGTAGCGAAGATGCCCAACAATTGGATAGTTGTGATTTAAGGTGTGTTTTTTCTGAAGTATATCCCTAATGGCTATAAGTGCCAGGACTATTAAAATCCACGCCCACCAAGGTATTGATTTCAGAAAATCAAATACTACCTCCATTTAGTTCGCATTTAAATAATCGATGGCCACCTGTGTCATTGCTTTCACTCCAAGTAGCATACCGGCATCATCAATTTTAAAATCGGGTGTATGATGTGGGAATGGGGTAGTATTTCCCGGTGTCATTCCACCTAAGAAAAAATAAAATCCGGGCACCTTTTCCTGAAAGTAAGAGAAGTCCTCTCCACCCGTGGTGGCTTTCATTAATTGTACATTTTCTTCTCCTGCCACCGATTGCAATGTGGGCAACATTTTGGCAGTTAAATCGGGATCGTTATACGTTACCACCGTATTGTTTTGCCAATCTATAGTAGCACTTCCTCCATATGCCTTGGCAATATCTGCCGCCATTTCGTCCATCCGGCGCATTATTAATTCTCTCATTTTTGGATCCAAAGTTCGCACGGTTCCAATGAGTTCGGCCGATTCCGGTATGATATTAAATCGTACTCCTGCTGAAATTTTACCCACCGTAATCACTGCTGCCTCATCTACCAAAGGTGCTTCACGACTTATGATGGTTTGGAATCCGTCGATTATCTTGGCTGATATCAAAATTGGATCTACTCCAGACCAAGGAGCTGATCCGTGAGTTTGTTTTCCCTTTACATTCACCACAAAGCGCTCTACGGCAGCCATGGTTCCACCGCTTTTATATTTAATGGTCCCTACCGGAGTTCCGGAATTGATATGAAGTCCGAAAATCGCATCCACCGAAGGATTATCCAAAACACCATCCTTAATCATAAGCTTAGCCCCACCTTCTTCTCCTGGAGGAGGTCCCTCTTCTGCCGGTTGAAAGATAAATTTAACCGATCCTTTCAATTTGTCTTTATTATTAGAGAGTATCTCTGCAACTCCCATCAAAATTGCAATGTGCGTATCGTGTCCGCAGGCATGCATCACACCGGTTTCTTTGTCCAAAAAGGTGGTTTTTACCTCACTTTTGAAGGACAAATCATTTCTTTCAGTTACAGGCAAGGCGTCGATGTCGGCTCGTAAAGCAACTACTTTTCCGGGTAAGTCACCTTTCAACAGGCCGACAACCCCCGTTTTTGCAACTCCGGTTTGAACTTCCATTCCTAGGGAGCGAAGATGCTCTTCTATTTTTTTGGCGGTGTTAAATTCCCTATTGGATAATTCCGGATTTTGGTGAAAATAATGGCGCCAATCAATTACTTGAGATTCGATGGCTTCGATATCTTTTAAAATTTTCGAATCCATTTGGGAATGAACAGAACTTAAGTTGAAGCTTATAAAAAAAATTAGGAGTGCGTATTTCATACTTAGAATTATTTCAGCTAAAGATATTCAAATTTCAGAAAACTGAAATTACTTTATAATTGTTCAAAAAATCTTGCTCACGCCACGTCGTTTTCTAGTGAATTTCGTTATTTTCACCATTCTGAATCTACAGAAGTTACACGCTCAAATTGCAGTCCTATTTAGAACAATTAAACGATGCTCAATTGGCACCAGTCTTACAAAAAGATGGTGCTATGATTGTTATTGCAGGAGCCGGTTCTGGGAAGACACGGGTGCTTACCTATCGCATTGCTTACCTAATGTCGCAAGGAGTAGATCCTTTCAATATTCTCGCACTTACTTTTACGAACAAGGCAGCTCGGGAAATGAAAAAAAGGATCGCCCAGATCGTTGGAAATAGCGAAGCCAAGAATTTATGGATGGGCACCTTTCACAGCATTTTTGCTAAAATACTCAGGTTTGAAGCAGACAAGTTAGGCTACCCCTCCAACTTTACGATTTACGATACTCAGGATAGTCAGAGCGTAATTCGTGCCATTATCAAGGAGATGCAATTGGATAAGGACATTTACAAGTATAAGCAGGTATATTCACGAATTTCCTCCTATAAGAACAGCCTTATCACAGTAAAGGCATATTTCAGCAACCCGGAATTAGTGGAAGCAGATGCCATGGCTAAGATGCCAAGGCTAGGAGATATTTATAAAAATTATGTGGACAAATGTTTTAAAGCAGGAGCGATGGATTTTGACGACCTTTTGCTTAAAACGAACGAGTTACTCACTCGTTTTCCCGATGTGCTAGCGAAATACCAAAACCGTTTCCGATACATACTTGTAGATGAGTATCAGGATACGAATCACAGTCAGTATTTGATTGTAAGGGCCCTTTCCGATAGATTTCAAAACATCTGTGTTGTGGGTGATGATGCACAAAGTATCTATGCTTTCCGAGGAGCTAATATTAATAATATTTTAAATTTTCAGAAGGATTATGACGATGTGAAGGTGTATCGCTTAGAGCAGAATTATCGATCCACCAAGAATATTGTGAATGCTGCCAACAGCATTATTGAAAAGAACAAACATCGGTTGGAGAAAGTGGTGTGGACCGCCAATGAAGAAGGCAACAAAATAAAGGTAAACCGCACCATGACCGACGGTGATGAGGGTAGATTTGTGGCGAGTTCCATTTTTGAGACGGCGATGACGAATCAGTTAAAGCATAGCGATTTTGCGGTTTTATACCGTACTAATGCTCAATCGAGAGCGATTGAAGATGCGCTTCGGAAAAAGGATATTCCCTATCGAATTTACGGCGGACTTAGTTTTTACCAACGTAAAGAAATCAAAGATGTCTTGGCGTATTTGAGGTTAATTTTAAATCCGAAGGACGAAGAAGCCCTAAAAAGGGTGATTAATTATCCGGCTCGTGGAATTGGTCAGACCACAGTGGATAAAATAATTGTAGCTGCCAATCACTACGATCGATCCATGTTTGAAGTCATGCAGGCCATAGATAAGATCGATTTGAAAATTAATGCGGGAACCAAAACCAAGCTACTCAACTTTACAACCATGATTCGAAGCTTTCAAGTTTTAAATGATGGATATGACGCATTTCAAATTGCTGAACATGTAACAAAGAAAACGGGCTTGGTTCAGGAATTGAAAAAGGACGGCACTCCTGAGGGTATAGCACGAATCGAGAATATCGAAGAGTTGCTCAATGGTATGCGTGATTTTGTTGAAGAGCAAAAAGAATTGGCAGATACCACTGGATCACTCGCCGAATTTCTAGAAGACGTTGCATTGGCGACCGATCTCGACAATGACAAAGGTGATGAAAATCGTGTAGCGCTAATGACGGTTCATTTGGCAAAAGGATTGGAATTTCCATACGTCTATATCGTAGGAATGGAGGAAGAATTATTTCCCAGCGGAATGAGTATGAATACTCGTGCCGAATTGGAAGAGGAACGTCGGTTGTTTTATGTGGCCCTTACCAGAGCCGAGAAACAAGCATATCTAACTTACACCCAAAGTCGCTATCGTTGGGGAAAATTAATCGATGCTGAACCTAGCAGATTTATCGAGGAGATCGATGAGAGTTATCTCGACTACCTTACGCCCATTACCGAAAATAGATTTAAACCGCTTATCGATGCAGATATTTTTGGTGAAGTTGACAAGAGTAAATTGCGTTTGCGAAAGCCGGTTGCCGGAAAACCACCTAAAGGTCCCTCTGAAGCTCAATTGCGAAAATTGAGGCGTTTAAAACCGGTAAAAAGTGAGTCGAATAAGAATTTTGATCCCTCTGAAGCGAATCTAGCTGAAGGAACAATGGTCGAGCATGTTCGATTTGGTAAAGGGAAAATTTTAAAAATTGAAGGAGTAGGGGCAGATACCAAGGCAGAGATAATGTTTGAAAACGGCGGACTTAAAAAGCTATTGCTTCGGTTCGCTAAGTTGAATGTGATTGAATAGCCTAAACAATTTTGTTTTGGAAATAATCTTCTATTCTAGATACAAGTAATCATCGATATACTCTCCAATTTGGGATTGAACATTGAGCCAGTCGGTTTCACTCCAGTCATCACCATGTCCTCCATTGTAAATTGTAAAGCTATGAGTAATCATTTCTTCGGAAAGTTTCTCATCCAAAAGTTCTCCATTAGACAAAGGAACGATAGGATCCTGATTTCCATAAAACATAACAGTAGGACTACTGGCAAATGAAACTTTGAATGCCGGACTCACCGCCTGGGCGTAATTCGTAGTATTGGGATATTTAGTTTCGTCTACATAAAACGCAATTAATTCATCATAATCAGGATCTGAAGAAAAGAACGGATCTGTTAAATTAGTAGGTCCAACAATATTAGCCACAAATTTCACCTGATCGTCGATGTCATAAACATAATCGTACATCAACGAGAGATGGGCTCCGGCGCTTACGCCTATAAATCCGAAGATAGGTAGTATTTGAAGTTGTTTAGCTTCCGAAGTTATTTTGTTGATGATGGTATCCAAATCGATAAACTGATTAGGAAAGGCAGGAATGGTTGGCGTAGCAAGAACATAATTCACGTTTACAATGGCGTGATTGGGATGACTTTGCTGAAGAAATGTGACGATTTCGGTCATATCGGATTTATCACCTTCGATCCAGCTTCCCCCATGAACCAGAACAATTACTTTGGTTGAAAAAGGCGACCTACCTTCAGGAAGGTAGATATCATAGGTTTGATCGGGATGGCTACCGTAGCTAACATCCAGAAAAGCGACGGCCTCTGTTGAAATTTCGTTATCTGTTAGATTCGGCTCCTCTTCCGAAGTACAAGAAAAAAGAACCGAGAAACACAGAAATGAAATTAAGAATAGTTGAAATCTAATTTTCATGGTTATGAGGTCTTTTATGAAAACGAAAAAAACAAAACTGTAGTATGGAAAAAGTAAAAAACGAATTATCTTTAATAAAAAGATTGTCATGGCCAAGTTCATTAAGATTTATCAGGAAAATCCCAATCCGAAGGAGATTAAAAAAGTAGTGGAGGTTTTACGTAATGGTGGATTGATAATTTATCCCAGCGACACCGTTTATGCCTTAGGTTGTGATATCACTCATAAAGGAGCCTTGGAACGGATAGCTAAAATCAAAGGGGTAAAATTGGAGAAGGCTAATTTCTCTTTCGTTTGCGAAGA
>JABDKT010000034.1 GCA_013002065.1 Flavobacteriaceae bacterium | reverse complement strand
GCAAAAGGGTATAAAGAGATTACCTTATTAGGTCAAAATGTGGATAGTTATTTATGGTATGGTGGCGGACTTAAGAAGGATTTTAAAAATGCTTCGGAAATACAAAAGGCGACCGCAACCAACTTTGCTCAATTACTGGAAATGGTGGCACAAGCGCAGCCCAAGATGAGAATTCGGTTTTCGACTTCGAATCCGCAGGACATGACCGAAGACGTGCTACACAGCATGGCGAAGTACGATAATATTTGCAACTATATTCATTTGCCGGTGCAAAGTGGAAGTACTCGAATTTTGAAAGAAATGAATCGCCAGCACACTCGGGAAGAGTATATGGCACTAATCGATAAGATTTGGGAGATTATTCCGGGTTGTGCGATTTCTCAGGATATGATTACAGGTTTTCCTACGGAAACAGAACAAGACCATAAAGATACATTAAGCCTTATGGAGTATGTGAAGTACGACTTCGGGTTTATGTTTATGTATTCTGAAAGACCCGGAACTTTGGCCGAGCGCAAGCTTGAAGACGACATCCCTGAAGAAATAAAAAAACGACGCCTCACCGAAATTGTGGACTTACAAAGAGAACACAGTGCCTATCGAACGAAAAATTTTGTTGGCGAAACGGTAGAAGTGCTTATCGAAAAGGAATCTAAAAAGAGTGACCTACATTGGAGTGGACGCACCCAGCAAAATACAGTGGCCGTCTTTCCGAAGGAACATTATAAGGTAGGCGACTTCGTAATGGTAAAAATAAACGATTGTACTTCGGCTACTTTAATTGGAGAAGCCGTCGATTATTCAGAAAATAATTAATATGGAATCTGTACAAGCCGTAAAACAACGATTTGGAATTATTGGGAACGATCCCGGGCTTAACCGTGCCGTTGAAAAAGCGATTCAGGTAGCGCCCACAGATATTTCAGTATTAGTGACCGGTGAAAGTGGTGTTGGTAAAGAGAGTATTCCTAAGATTATTCATTCCCTTTCACATCGCAAGCATGGAAAATACATTGCTGTAAACTGTGGTGCCATTCCTGAAGGAACGATTGATTCTGAATTATTCGGACACGAAAAAGGAGCCTTTACCGGAGCTACTGCCACCCGAAGTGGTTATTTTGAAGTAGCCGATGGTGGAACTATATTCTTAGATGAAGTAGGAGAACTCCCCTTACCTACTCAGGTAAGACTTTTACGCGTCCTGGAAAATGGTGAATTCTTAAAAGTAGGTTCTTCAAAAGCACAAAAAACCGATGTTCGCATCGTGGCAGCCACCAACGTGAACATGGCAGAGGCCATAGAGAAAGAAAAGTTTAGAGAAGATTTATATTATCGTTTAAGCACTGTTGAAATCTCTTTACCACCCTTGAGAGAGCGTCATGAGGACATTCACTTGCTCTTTAGAAAATTTGCTTCCGATTTCGCTCAGAAATACAAAATGCCCACCATTCGATTGGACGATGCAGCGCACGATTTACTGTTGCAATATCGTTGGGGCGGAAATATTCGACAGTTGAGAAACATTGCCGAGCAAATTTCGGTATTAGAGCAAAACAGAACCATCACTTACGAAACTCTAAAAGGCTATTTGCCCAATGTGGGTAGTAATTTACCGGCCGTAATTGGTCCTAAAAAAGCTCAAAGTGATTTCAGTAATGAACGGGAAATCCTGTATAAAGTCTTGTTCGATATGCAACGCGATATCACCGACTTGAAAAAATTAACGATGGAGTTAATGAACTCGGGTAATGCAGCACAGGTGAAAGAAGAAAATACTTCATTAATCGATAAGATATACTCGCAAGAGGGAGATCATCATTCACAATTGGCAGCTATAGTCGAAGAAGAAAGTCCGCAAACTCACAATGTTGAAGTGGTAAGTTATCCTGAGTCGGCACCTGAACCTTCTGAAGATAAATATCACTTTGCCGAAGAAATAGAAGAGGAAGAAAGTCTTTCCCTGCACGATAAAGAATTGGAGCTTATCAAAAAGTCCCTTGAAAAATACGATGGCAAGCGTAAAGATGCTGCCAAAGAATTAGGTATTAGCGAAAGAACGCTTTATCGTAAAATCAAACAATATAATTTGTAGTTTTCCGCTCTGGATTTATGAATCAACTCAAACACGTAATCTCACTGGTGCTGCTTGTAATTTTATTACAAGGCTGTAAAGTAAGTTATTCATTCACGGGAGCAGACATTGGTAATGCACAGTCCTTTCAGGTAAATAATTTTATAAATAATGCGCCCATTGTCGAACCAAGCGTTGCCCGTAATCTCACCTTAGAATTACAGGACTTGATTTTGAATCAGACAAGTTTGGGCTTGGTCACCAATGGTGGGGATCTTGTTTACGAAGGTGAAATTGTACAGTATTACGTCTCACCTATCACTGCAACTTCTCAGAGCACGGCAGCACAAAACCGCTTGACGGTTGCTGTGAATGTTCGGTTTTTTAATACGTTGGAACCCGAAAAAGATTTTGAGGAACGCTTTTCATTTTATTTTGACTATCCCGGAAGTTCTCAATTAATAGGCTCACAACTTACCGACGCATTGGATGTAATTTACGAGCGACTTACACAAGATATTTTTAATAAATCATTGGCAAATTGGTAAGATGAACAAGGATACTTACACATATCTACTTGCCAATCCGGAGCGCGTTGACAAAGACCATCTTCAGGAACTATCCACTGTTTTGGAGTCGTATCCATACTTTCAAAGTGCTAGAGCCCTGCAATTAAAAGGATTGAAAAACGAAAATAGTTTTCTGTATAACGATGCCCTGAAGTTGACGGCAGCCTATACCACCGATCGAGACATGTTGTTCGAATTTATTACTTCGGAAAGTTTCGTGCAGAATGAAATTTCAGAATTAATCCTTCAGCAAAGTGACGCGGTGAAAGAGATGGAAGTAGAAGCAGAAGATATTTCAGAAAAGATAAGCCTTGAAATCGACAAGCAACTCAAAGCCGAAATAAAAAAGGCGGAGGCCATACTGGATCCAAAATTATTTGAGAAAAAGATTTCTTCCATTACTGAAATGGTCGAGCAAGAAGAAGTTGAAGAAATTGATGAGACTGCACCTGAAGAAACGCTGAAAACAGACGAACCGCTTCCCTTTTCACAGCAAGACACCCGTTCCTTTGCCGAATGGCTAAAATTAACCAAGGCTACTCCCATTGATCGCTCTTCGGAGGATAAAAAACCTGAAAAGGAATCAACACCACCTTCAGATAAAGCACGTAAGTTTCAGCTTATCGAGAAGTTCATACAGGAGCAACCCAAGTTGGAACCCAAGGATATTTCAGCAAAAAATAAAAACCTGGCAAAACCCTATACTCAAACGCAGGATACCTTAATGACAGAGACTTTAGCCAAGGTTTACCTGCAACAAAAAAACTATAAAAAGGCCATTCAAGCCTATAAAATTTTAATTTTGAAAAATCCCGAAAAAAGTGGTTTCTTTGCAGACCAAATTCGGGCAATTAAAAAATTGATTAAAACAGAGAAATAATGACACAATTCAGTATATTTTTAATCTTGATCGTATTCGTCGCCTTTTTATTGGTGATCGTAATTATGGTGCAGAACCCAAAAGGAGGAGGATTGTCTTCTACTTTCGGAGGTGGCGGAGGAACCCAAATGGGTGGGGTTAAAAAGACAACCGATTTCCTTGATAAGAGTACTTGGACCTTGGCCGTTTTATTGTTGGCTTTGATCTTACTATCCAATATCTCCTTGTTTAGTGGAACAGCAACCGATTCGTTTTTAGACGACACGGCTCCGGCAACCGAATTGCCAACCGAAACTCCTGCTGAGTAAGTTAGAGTGAAAAATTTAACAACATTGGAAATGCCGACTTGTGACAAGTTGGCATTTTTTGTTTAGCCGTATTGGAATGGCATAATTTCTGAAAAAGCAGAATCGAAAAATTTAAATTAACAACTAAAAATAATATTGAAAATGGCATTAAAAATTCAACCACTTTCAGATCGTGTTTTGGTAGAACCACAAGAGGCTGAAACCAAAACCGCTTCGGGAATTTATATTCCCGATTCCGCAAAGGAAAAACCTCAACAAGGAAAAGTTGTGGCCGTCGGTAAAGGAAAAAAAGATCACGACATGACCGTTAAGGTAGGTGATACGGTTCTTTACGGAAAATACTCCGGAAGCGAATTAAAATTCGACGGCAAGGACTATCTCATCATGCGAGAAGACGATATTCTAGCAATTATTTAATAACGCGGTAGGTTATATGCAGTTAGCTGTAAGCATGAGAGATTTTAAAAAATATGATATTTGGAAATTGAGTCACGAACTTACACTCAGTATTTACAAACTCACAGACTCCTTTCCCAGTGCAGAAAAATTTGGGCTTATATCTCAAATCCGTAGATCTTCAGCTTCTATTCCCACCAATATTAGTGAAGGATGTGGTAGAGATACTGACGCCGATTTCAATCGTTTTCTCTCAATTGCTTTGAGTTCAGCTACTGAAACAGAATACCTACTTATCTTATCAAAAGATTTGAATCATTTAAAGGATAATGAATTCGAAAAATTTGATCAAAGAATTAATACTATCAAACGTAAAATTTATACACTAAAACAAAAGTTAATTAGCCTATAGCTTAAAGCATATGGCATAAAGCCTATGACTAGAAGCTTTAGCAAAAACAAAAAATCATGGCAAAAGATATAAAATTTGATGTGGAAGCACGCGACGCCATTAAACGTGGTGTTGACGCATTGGCAAACGCAGTAAAAGTAACCTTAGGCCCAAAAGGTCGAAACGTAATTATTAGTAAATCCTTTGGAGCACCACAGGTAACCAAAGATGGTGTTTCTGTTGCGAAAGAAATCGAATTGGAAGACGCTCTCGAAAATATGGGTGCTCAAATGGTAAAAGAAGTAGCTTCTAAAACCAACGATTTGGCGGGAGATGGAACTACTACTGCGACTGTTTTGGCGCAAGCTATCGTAAAAGAAGGACTGAAAAATGTCGCCGCTGGTGCGAACCCTATGGACC
>JABDKT010000014.1 GCA_013002065.1 Flavobacteriaceae bacterium | reverse complement strand
CATCCAACCTACGCTGAAGCCGTTAAAGAGGCAGCATTAGCAGCCACAGAAAACAGGCCATTGCATGTCTAAGTACTTATAGCATCTGGGTTACAAACCGCTTTCAATCCGAAAGCGGTTTTTTTGTATTCAATACTATCACTTTTACATTTTTCTCTTGTACACATGAACTAATTCGAATCGAATACGCAGATATTCAATGTATTAAAATTTTTTTAGTAAGTTTAAAGGAACAACTAAAAAACGCTTATTATGAAAAAGAAGTACTGTTTGGCGGCAGTGGTCTTTCTTTTGGCCTTGCAGTCTTTTGCCCAATTTATTGACGATGTAGAATATCCCCCGGGAGCAACCCCGGGCAATTGGTGGATTTGCGACACTATTGCTTGCACGAGTCTTCCAACTGTTATGGAATATGCAAACACAGGTGAATATTCTGTTAAAGTGGGCGACGACCCTACTACTATTGATGCGGACTTAAGCTTAGGAAATAAAACAGAAGGAGTTTGGGGATTGTCCTATTATATGTATGTACCAATTGATAAAGAAGCCTATTTTAATCTTCAGGGTGTAGTTCCCATTGGGTCGGGTGAGTGGATCGTAGGAAATATTTTCCTGAATCAGGATTTAGCCAATCCGGGGGTTGGTTTGATCGATAATTGTGTCGGCGCCCCGGTAAATTTCAATTTCCCTCACGGTGAATGGTTCAATGTTACTATGAATTTTGATTTTTCTATGGGAATAGCGAATAGCACTTGGTCTATGATGGTGGATGGTATAACTGTGATACAGGACGGAACTCCTTTCACGGATAACCAAGGTACTATCCCAACAAGCTTAGGAGGAGTAAATTGGTATGCGATTTCGACCAACAACACCTATTATCTGGACACATTTGTATATTCTGAAGGGCCAATTCCGCCTGCCAATGAGTTTGTGGACGATATGGAATACAGCTCTGGAATTCCAGAAACTAGCTTTTGGTGGGTTTGTGATGAGACGAATACATGTTCTATTGAAATTACTCAGGATCAAGCATATGATGGAAGTTCTTCGGGATATATTTCCGACATTGAAAATACGAATCAGTTATTGCATTTAAGTAACAGATTTAAGGGTCAACGTGGCCTTGAATTTTATATGTATGTCCCTTCCGGAAAAGAAGCTGTTTTCGAATTACAAGGTAACGCTAATGGAGCTGTGGTCGAATCCATCGTTGGGGATATTGTTTTTAATGAGAACAACACCGATCCGGGAGTAGGTTATATAACCGATACCAACCTTGGGAATGTGAATTTTAACTTTCCGCACGATCAATGGTTTAAAGTGAACATGGATTTTAATATGGATCCCTGGATTGGAGATAGCACCTGGGGAATGTATGTTGATAATACGGAAGTAATTCCTGTAGGCACCCCATTTACAAACAGCAATAGCGATTATCCGAATAGTTTAGGTGCTTTAAATTTTAAGGCACAAAATACGACCAGTGGTTATTATTTGGATGCTTTTCAATTTGTAGAAGGTTCGATTTTGTCTATTTCTTCGGAAAGATTAGTGGCAATAGAGTTGTTTCCTAATCCGACCTCCGGTATCGTTTCAATCTTGAGCACCCATGAAATTCAAAGTATACATATTTCAGATATTTCAGGAAAGACCAGAGAACTAAAAGTTTCCAACGAGCTTGATTTGAGTGAATATACAACGGGCATTTATTTTGTAACTCTGGAAACTTCCGAAGGAATTCAAACCAAAAAAATAATCAAGCAATAAAAAATCCGCCCTTTTGGGGCGGATTAATATCAACACTCGTTAATTAATGTCGGGGGACTAACGAATATCTACTCTATTACGGTTACTTTCCAGCTTTTGCTGGCTGGATCTATGATATCTGAAGTGTTTAATTTTGAAAGTCGGACAGTCACGGTATTAGCTGCGCTTACGAAACAACTCCATTTTAAATCGTTTTCTATACTTCCTAAAGGTGCACAATTACAGGAGCTTCCTGGGGTGGCACCGGGAACTGAGACGGTAAGTTGATCTGTTACGCCGTTCACCAAGATTGGGAAATCTAGAGTGGCCGTAGCACTCAATCCTTTCATTAAAATATTTCGTGTGGAATTGGGAGTAAAATACAAATGCGTTCCGTCGTATTCAAAGGCACCGGCTTCCGGTGTACTCAAATTCGTACCTGCATTAAACTTTAGAGGAGCAGAACCCGGATTAGTTCCTCCATCTTTTAACTCTAAAGTAGCGGTAGGGTCTGAAGTACCAATACCCACTCTTCCTGTTGCCCTGATAGTCATTTCTACACCTCCATTATCCGCATCGGTATCGTTGGCTTGAGTCACATTAAATTCGAATTTTGTAGGTAAATTTCCACTGCTGTGATCACCATCTGCTAAGGAGGAGACCGAGGCTACCACTTCAGATCTACCTGAGCCGTTCCACACAGTACCTGCCATAGAACCAATAGGGTCACCATCGTTAAGAAAATCGCGCGATGCAAAACTACCGTTAGCCGTATAAAAGATAATGTTAGGAGCATTGGGATTTTGAACACTGGAAACCTGAATATCGTTATCGCCTTCAAATTTTAGCTCCAGACTTTCGGTAGGTTCTTCGGTTCCCATACCGATTCTACCATTGTCCAAAATCACCACAGGCGAACCGTTGCGAGTTGCTTGTTTGGCATATGCTAAATTATCTCCTTTGACGTTATAACTATCGACAAATTCTCCTCCGTATGGAATCCAGGCTAATTTACTGTTATCCCAAAAATGAATTCCTTTCTTATACCAGCCGGAATCGGTGGATAAGAAAACTAACATTCCGTCTTGATCTGCTCCGGGATTTGTGGCCGGAAAAGTGTCGATCCGTGGAATCAGAATTCCATCCGTATTTGATGGAGCCGCCGTATTGGATGCTTCGAGGTCAATAATACTTTTCGGGGTACTCGTGCGAATTCCAACCTGTCCAAAACTAATTGAAACGGTCATAACCACAAGTAGGATGCTGAATATTGGGGTGTATTTTTTAATCATTTCTTGAGGTGCTAGTTTACTCTATAACGGTTACTTTCCATGTGCGAGACGCTGGATTAATCGAAGCATTCGAAACATTCGACACTCTAACTCTAACCGTATTAGCC
>JABDKT010000281.1 GCA_013002065.1 Flavobacteriaceae bacterium | reverse complement strand
AGACTAGTTAGTTCATTATCTTGGCAGTAAATCTCTTCTAAACTACTCAGACCTGTCAAATTTAGAGTTTGCAAACTGCTATTGGTACTTTTCAATTCTCTTAAATTGGAAAGATTAGAAAGATCAAGGTCGGTAATCTCGGTTGCGGATATTTCAATAGAAATCAAGTTATTTAAACCGCCAACATAAAGCTGGTTCAAATCATTGGCAAAAAGATCTATGCGTGTTAAGTTGGTTAAATTCTCTAAGTTTAATAAACCCGTTAAATCATTGCTCGCGATGTCCAATACGGACAATTGCTCCAAACCATCAAGATTTATACTTGCAATATGAGCGCTTGTATATTGTACTGTTTCGAGGTTTGCCAAACCGGAAAGGTTCAATGTAGTAAGTGAATCCGACGCACCAATTAATCCAACCAAATTATCGAAATACCTTATTCCTGTAAGGTCGGTTAACGTATCACCCCCAAGCAAATTGAGATAGTAAACCAAAAGAGCCTCAGTCTCTTCAATTTCTCCGTTAGAGTTCACATCGACGGTAATGCTATTACCATCAATATCCTTGGCCGTATTATTCGAAGGATTGGCCTGCAGTAATTTGTTCTTGAAAAGAGGATCCGGAATAGATACAATCTGGGCGTTGCTAAATAAGCAGATCATAAACAATAAACAAAAGGAGAAAATTCTCATAATAAAGGCAATTCTTTTCAGCTAAAATAGGTTGAAAGATCGAATAAAAAAACCCGAAATGTTACAGGAACGAATCGGGTTTCTAATCTTTTCTTCGGAATTGGTCTTATTTCACCTTCACAGAGCAACCTATAGCCTTGGTTTCTTTAAGGGTAACTTCCTTTCCGTCAAGCAATTCGTAGACGGCATTTGCCAGGAAACGTTCTTTTACCGCATCCCCATTACGAACGTTGTCATCGATGGCGCCAATGTATTTTACGATCTTCTTATCCTCTTCTTTCTGAAGCAAATACACATGCGGCGTTTTCTTCGCTCCGTATTCGGCATATACAGTTTTGGATTCGTCGTATAGATAAGGGAAGGTAAATCCTTTGTCCTCCGCTTTCTGCTGCATGAGTTCAAAGGTGTCGTCCGGCTGCACGTCGGGATCGTTCGGGTTGATGGCGATCACAGGATAGCCTTTGTCTTTAAATTCGGCATGGAGCGCATTGATGCGATCCTCGCTTGCCACCGCGTAGGGACAGGTATTACAGGTAAAGATGACGATGAATCCCAGGGCATCAGGATAATTATCATAAGAAACCATAGTTTTATCCACGTTCATCAAGTTGATATCGGCTGCTTCCGAGCCGATCGTATATCCATCGACAGCAGTTTCGGAGTCCTTAAATCCCGTGACAGCGATCGTTCCCAGAACGATGAGTATCAAGAGGCCAAATAGAGGTTTGTTTTTCATATTTAAAAAATTTATAAAATTGATTTTAGTTCATTTTCCAGTTCTTCATAAGTGAAGGAGCGTTCGTAGAATTTCCGTTCTCCGTTCTTTAGAATGACGGTGGCCGGAATGGCACCACTCCACTCTTTATCAACGGCCGGGATCCAAGAGTTGGCATCGGGATCGTCAAGCAATACAACTCTGGATTTCAAACCATGTTCTGCGATAAAAGGGACCACACGTGTTTCGATATGATCGGGAAAATCCAGACTTACCAATACCACTTCGACGTTCTCATTTCTATATTTGGCCTGCAGCTTTTCAAAGGCAGGAAGCTCCTTTACGCAAGGCTTGCACCAGGTAGCCCAGAAATTTACAACGTAAATAGGATTCCCTTTCTCGGCAAAAAATTCTTTCTCCAATGCTGCATAATCGTAAGTTGGTATGGCAGGATCGGACTCCGTCCCCGTTATAGGGTTTTCAACAGTCTTATTGTTGGTGGTTTCGGCTACGGCATCGGTTTTTTTGTTCCCTTCGGAACAGGCCACCAGCACAAAAACAACAAGCAAGAGTTGGAATATCTTTGTCATGCATTAAAAATAGGCAAACCCAACTGACTTCAAAAAGCATTTAACACTTCCTTAATCG
>JABDKT010000262.1 GCA_013002065.1 Flavobacteriaceae bacterium | reverse complement strand
CCTCCCAAATCCGAAAATGCCGCTAATTCTACGGCACCTCCACTTTTTTCGTCCTTGATAATCACAGTTGCTTTGCTAAGGTAGGAAGCCGTCGTATATCGTAAATATATAAATGCTCCCACCATGGCTATCGCAACGCTGAGCACAAAGATATACCAATATCGAGTGTATTGATCGACGATCTCCCTTAAAGAGGTTTCTTGGTTGTTGAGCTTATTTTTTACTTCATTCATAGGTTGGCCATTAGCGAGTGAGTAAAATAACGGTACTAAGTACTACTGTAACCAGCGATAATAGCGCCGGAATATCTGGGATAAAGCCCGATTTCTTTACTCCTTTTAGGGAGGGCTCCACATAAACTACATCGTTCTGTTTCAGAAAATAATAAGGGCTTGAGAAAAACTCAGTTTTGGTGAGGTCTATTCGGCTCACCGTTTGTTTTCCATCCACCTCGCGAATAACCATGATATTTCCACGTTTACCATCTTCGGAAAGATCTCCGGCTAGGCCTAGTGCTTGCGGAAGAGTTACCCTTTCATCCTCAATAGTATAAACACCGGGATTGTTTACTTCTCCTAAAACCGTTACTTTAAAGTTCATAATTCGGACATCCAGCACAACATCTGTAATAAATTCAGAAAGTTTTTCACGCAACTCATCTTCCACATTACCTCTTGTTTTACCTACCACTTGGAAATCCCCAATCACCGGGAATCTAATATTCCCATCTGCATTTACTAAATATCCTTGCAAGCCTTGATTTGCTGTATTTACCGCAGCTTGTGTTCCTGTATTTCTTCTGAAAGGGGTAAGTACCTCCTCATTCATCGATGAGACTGAAATATGCAGTATATCATTGCTCTCAATAACGGGTTCAAATTTCTGTTGATCTCCAATGGGAATATCGGTTTCAACATCCTGAAAATAAATAATTTCCTTTTTGGTCGCACAGGAAACAAGAAGCGTGGACACTAAAATGAGGGCAAGGAGGTGTTTCATAGGTTGCTTATGGTACTACAAATATAAGTTTTATTAAAAAATCACTCCAAAGAGAGAAATTAAGTGCGTTCTATTTCTTTTTCCGGCTCATTTTTCACATCCAATTCTTCAAATTCGGAATTTTCGCTAATAAATTCCGGAACCAGTTCTTTAAGCAATTTCACCACCTTTTTATCTTTATGGCGCGTGGCAGTTTTAATAATCTCTTTTATTTTCGTTTTGATGATTGGAAAATTACCGGCAGGTATTTTCGAAATCATAATTTTCGGGTGATGGGTAGGTAGTGTTGTTGAGGAATCGTTGAGCAGTTCTTCATACAGTTTCTCTCCGGGACGCAAACCGGTAAATTTAATATCAACATCCACATAAGGCTCTAAACCGGACAATCGAATCATTCGTTCGGCCAGATCCAAAATCTTAACAGGCTTACCCATATCAAAAACGTAAATCTCTCCTCCTTTACCCATAGTTCCGGCTTGAAGCACCAACTGACAAGCCTCCGGGATGGTCATGAAGTATCGAATAATGTCTTTATGAGTAACCGTTACGGGGCCTCCTTGCATGATTTGCTTTCTGAAATGTGGAATAACAGAACCACTCGAACCAAGCACATTTCCGAAGCGCGTGGTAATAAATCGGGTATAGACACCCTTTTCATTCTGAAGCGATTGTACGTACATTTCTGCTGCACGTTTTGAAGCTCCCATTACGTTGGTAGGATTTACGGCCTTGTCGGTAGAAACCATAACGAATTTCTCAATATCATAACTTATTGATAAAATGGAAATATTGACCGTTCCTAAAATATTCACATATATAGCTTCGTGAGGGTTCCTTTCAATTAAAGGCACATGCTTGTAAGCCGCAGCATGGTATATAATGTCGAAGTGATATTTTTTAAACATCAACTCCATGCGATACATATTGCTAATATCGGCCAGCTCTGTGATGAACTTTAAATTAGGGTAACTTTGAAGCAAGAATAATTCTAGTTCGTGCAAAGCAGATTCTGCCTGATCGAGTATCACAATGAGCTCGGGCTGGAAACTGGCCAACTGCTTTACAATTTCGCTTCCAATTGAACCTGCCCCTCCTGTCACCAAAACAGTTTTACCAATAATGTCTTTTCTAATTCGCTTGTCGTTAATGACTATAGGATCCCGCTCTAGCAAGTCCTCAATCTGAATAGGTTTAATTTGCGTTTGAATATCTTCCTTGGAATTCCATTTTTCCATATTTGGAACATTGAATACCTCAATTTGATGAGCAATACAATCCTCGACTATCTCATTTTTTACTTTACCGGTCACCGATTCATTCACGATAATAATCCCTTCAATGTCCATTTTAAGGAGCGTTTCAGAAATAGAACCTTTCACCGGAATCACAGGTTTTCCTAAAATTTTATAGCGTTTAGAATCCATGTTATTGGTGACAAAACCCACCAGATTAAAAGGCAAATTAGATT
>JABDKT010000251.1 GCA_013002065.1 Flavobacteriaceae bacterium | reverse complement strand
CTGTTGAAGGTGTCATCGACTTAAAAGGATTAAAAGACGAAGTCACCCAACATGAGAAATTGGATGTCTTAAACGGTATTGCGTATAATGGAGAACCAAATATTTTATATGTAACCGGAAAAAATTGGGATAAACTCTTCAAAATTGAGATTGTAAAAAAGTAAACTTAACGAATCGAACCTTTTACTCACTGAAAATGGCCTTTTACTCAAGGGCCATTTTTTTTATGGGACAATTTTTGGTGATTTGGATCAATAATTTAAGTAGTTGGCAGCAAACAGTAGCGGTAAGCAGTTAAATTTGCGTAGTATTAGGAGGGATATACAACTGCTACTGCCACTGCCCGCTAAAACTTCTCCCCTCAACAATAAGTTGCTTCATAAAAAGTTATATTTTTACAAAAAATTACTTGAATGAAGTATTTATACGGTCTCGTCCTTTTGGCTTCTGTTATTTTATGGAGCTCCTGCCGAAACGATTTTGAAACAACCCCAAGTACCGGAAATCTTGAATTCTCGAGAGATACGGTTTATTTGGATACCATTTTCAGCAATATCGGTTCCAGCACCTATACTTTAAAAGTTTATAACCGAAGCAACGACGATGTACTTATTCCTTCAGTTCGTTTGGGCGAAGGCGAGGACTCCAACTACCGCCTCAACGTAGATGGGCTTCCCGGAAAGACTTTCGATGATGTTACCGTCTTGGCTAATGACAGTATCTTTATTTTCGTTGAAACGACCGTTGATATCGTAGAAGAAACCAACGGACTCAATTTCCTTTATACCGATCAGATTCAGTTCGATACAGGTGGTAATCAGCAAAATGTAGAATTGGTGACCCTTGTACAAGACGCGGTATTCCTCTTTCCTGAATTGGATGACGAAGGCATGGTAGGTACTATAAGCTTAGGACAAGATGCCGATGGCAATGAAATACTTATAGAAGGTTTTGTGCTCGATCAAGACGAACTCAACTTTACCAACGAAAAACCCTATGTGATCTATGGTTTTGCAGCTGTTCCCAACGGCGAAACTCTTACCATCGATGCAGGTGCTAGGGTTCATTTTCACGCTAATAGTGGAATTCTAGTGGCAAATGAGGCAAGCATCAAAGTGAACGGCGAGGCTAGTTCCGATCCCGAATTGCTTGAAAACGAAGTGATCTTTGAAAGCGACCGACTCGAGCCCGATTTTACCGATGTCCCGGGTCAGTGGTCTACCATTTGGCTTACTTCCGGAAGTACAGATAATGAGTTTAGTTATACTACCATTAAAAATTCGGTGGTGGGAATATTGATGGACGACAATGATGGCGACCGAACCTTAACTTTAGAAAATGTACAAATTTACAACAGCTCGAATGTAGGGCTGTTTGCCCGTAACGGTGATGTTTACGGTGAAAATGTGGTAATTAACAACAGCGGACAATCCTCTTTGGCGTGTTCTTTAGGTGGACGATATAACTTCAATCATAGCACTTTTGCGAACTATTGGACCAACAGTTTCCGATCATTTCCGGCGGTTCAAATCGACAATATTATCCCTGATGTTGCTGAAAACGATCTGTTTGAAGCGAATTTCACCAATTGTATTATCTACGGAAATGAGCAACGCGAGTTAGGTATCTTTAGGTCGGAAAATGCCTCGCTGCAGTTCAATTTTAATTTTACGAATACATTATTCCGATTCGAGGATCCGAATAACGAGTTTGCAGACGATCCTAATTATGACTTCGGAAATGGGGCTTTATACACCAATACGGTTCGAAATATTGATCCGGTGTTTCAGAATACCAATCAGAATAATTTCAATATCGAACAAGGAAATTCGGGTGCCGAAAATTTAGGTATAACCGAAACCAATCCGCCGGTACCTTTCGACCTTAACGGAACACCCCGTGCCAACCCCTCCGATGCGGGGGCTTATGAAAGTATTATTTTCCCGGAGGAAGAAGATAACTTACCCTAGTCGTTGTTTACCTTCGACAGTAATTTCTGAACCTTCAGCTAACTGCACAGACGTTGGAGTTGCCTCATTGAGAAAGGCGAATTTGGCACCATAATTAGCTTCAAAATCTATTTCCGAAGAGAAACCGATCACCGGATATTGCTTCCATCGAGGATGAGTCACTTCGTACTCGTTGGTTTTTTCTTCTGAAACTTTAGCATAACCCCAATAGTGTTCCGTAATAAACTCGGCTTCCGATCCAACCTCAATAGGCACTAACCGATTTTCTGCAAGTACCTTGATAGACTGCCAACCTGAAGCTATTTTCCAGTTGTATTCCGCGGTAAACTTGTCATTATTGGTTTCCCATGAATGTTTCATAGGTAGCGTTTCGTAATTTTCTTTATAAACCGTATTTGCAATAAAAGTAATAGCTGGTTTGGGTACAATCTCTTTGATAAAAACCACCCCCCTTCTCCATTCATTGTTCACTTTCCGCCGAACGTAAAATCGCAAATTGACTTCTTCAAAATTTACATGATAGGGAACCTTTACTCCCAAAAGACGAACATTTTCGAACATAAAACCCACCATACTCACGTAACATCGATCTTGCCAATGGTCTAATTCGGTTCCATGAGGAACATAATCTTTCAACAATGCGGGGCTTATCTCATAATTGAGAAGTGCTAACTTTCGCCATTCGGCTTTTAAAAAACTCATACACTTAAATAGGCCTGTAAATTTACAACAAAAAAGCCCTTTCATAGTCTGAAAGGGCTCCTTTAAATTACCTGATATATCATCAATTAGTAGGTTTTTCTATTGTATCAAAATCATTCAACACCTCAGAAATACGCCTTGCCATATCATCGAGCAACCGATTTACGGCTTTAGGGTCGGGACCACCGCCCCATCGAATCCGAATATCCGAAAAGGCACTCGGACTATTAAACCAACCCGGGTATTCCTTTCTTAGTTCATCCAGTTGTCCGCGCTTTACGTTGATACACGTTTTTATCCTCTTAATGAGGATTTTGGTGTTCATATAATCGGCCAGCGAATAGGATTCAGGATTCCCTTGCATCTCGGCCACATTGGATTCGGCTTCCTTCAATTCATTCTTGCAGTAATCGATATCGTTCAAAATAGATTCTACGAGTTCTCTACTTGGGAAATTGTAGTTTTGAGCAACCGTCGTTGTGCCAATTGCAGCTACGAATATCAATAGGATCAACTTATAATATGCTTTTTTCATCTCACTATCCTTTATAAACGAATTCGACTCTGCGATTTTTGGCTTTGGCTTCCTCCGTACCGGAGAGATCTACCGGCTTTTCTTCGCCATGACCCAGGCTATCCATACGAGAAGCAGAAATTCCCTTACTGGTAAGATAGTTCATGACAGTTCTTGCACGGTTTTCGGAAAGAGTTTGGTTGAACTCGTTTGTCCCATCCGAATCTGTATGTCCCTGAATGCTGATGGCAACTTCAGGATGTTGTTGTAGCATTTCAATTATTTCATCCAAATATGCATAGGACTCGTTCATCAAGGTATAGGAATTCACCTCAAAATTTATATTGTTCATCACCAATCGGCCTTCGGTCATTAATTTCTTGTACAATGGAAGCCCTTGGTGTGCAATCGAAATATAATTAATCATGGAGTCATACTCCCCCGAACCGTGAGATAACGCACTAACTTCCAAATGAGTAAATTCGGTAAGTTCTTTATCCACACCTTTATTTAATCTAGGAATATTGATGAGTTGATACCCTTCATAAAACACTTTTAACACACCTTTGTTGAAGGAAAGTTGAACGGTTCGCCACCCAGCCGGAAGCTTCGTGGGGAATCGAGCGTATTGAGAACTGGAGCCGGCAGGCACAATTCCATCACCTCTAATGGTAATTTGATAGGCACCATGCACCTTATTCTTGTTTACCAAATTCAAAGTATAAGCCTCATTACCTTTTTTATGAAAATAACATTGTACCTCTATCTTAAAGGAATCTCCTAAATAGTTGTCATTCTTGAATGTTGGTTTTAAACTACTGCTGGTGATGAATTGCACAACCCCTTCTTTTTGCCCTAGTGCGATCACCTGAGAATTCTGCAAAGTTCCATTAAGCAAAGTCCATTTTGAAGGAAACTCACCGGGTTTTTCGGTATTGAAATCATCCACAAACACTGCCGTTCCGGGGTTAATAAAATCTGGGATAGGAACATTATTACCATTGGCATCTCTAGTAACTTCAATCACAGAACCATCTTCTCTTTTTTCTTTGGTAGTGGTGGTCTCTTCTTTTCCCGTAATAACATCCAGCCCTTTATCGACGGTTTTATTGAGTTCGGTATTCGCTCTTTTTTTAACCTTTCTCTTTACAATACCTCCTAGGTCCTGCCCGAAGCCAGTGGTTCCCATAAAGAATACCATACTAAAGGTTACTAATAATTTGATTACTGTCTTTGTTTTCATGAGTAAAATATAATTTGATTAATACAACGCAAATGTCTGTTTTATAGGTACTTGCGTCAATCACTCAAAGGAGGTATTTTGTTGTAGGAAAACTTGACGGCTAGATAAGCTTTTGCTTGATGGCCTTGTAGATGGCCTCTGCTCTATTGTTTACGTGAAGCTTAGAATAGATATTTTTAATATGGGTTTTCACGGTGTGCGGACTTAAAAAAACCTCTTCTGCCACCTCTTTGTAGTTCATGCCTTTGCTCAACATTTTAAGCACTTCGGTTTCTCTTTCTGAAAGAGGATTCTCTATAATGCGAAAAGAATTAATAATTCTTCTGGCAACCTGACTACTCATTGGGGAGCCACCGTCAAAAACTTCTTTTATATGAACTAATAAATCGGCGGGATTGGTGTCTTTTAGAAGATATCCCGATGCCCCAACACACAGAGACTCAAAGATAGAATCGTCATCGCTTTGAACCGTTAACATTATAATATCCAAATCTGGGCATTGTTTTTTAAGTTGTTTGGTTACCTCAATTCCCGAAATGCCCGGCAAGTCAATATCCATAAGCACCACATCGACCGGTAGATTTGGCAATGAAGCCAAAGCAGATTCCCCATCGGGGAAAGCATACTTGCAACTAAACCCCTGAGAACCGTCGATGATCAAAGTGAGAGTTTGACGAATTTCGTTTTCGTCTTCTACTATGGCAATATGAATATTATCTAAACTCATTTATTTTCAGAAAGTTACATTGCTTCCAAATGAAAATCATCACTCGAATGGGGTATTCCTTCCAGTCGTATGATGGTGCCTTTTTCCGAAGAGGTAATCACCATTTCGGAACCTATTTTCTTGGCTCTATCCATCATGTTCTTAAGTCCGCGTCCTTTCGATTTCGTTTGCACATTAAATCCTTTACCATTATCATTCAAAATTAGAGTCGAATGATCTTCTTCTGAAATAAGCTTTAACTCCACTCTATCGCATTCGGCATACTTCGCGCAATTGTTCATGGCTTCTTTGAATATCATAACTACTTGCTTCTTTGTTTGTGGATCCAATAGTAAATCCATATTGTTGGTATGATATCCAGAGCTTCTGAAATCTACTTCAGAATTATTAAATAAATCCTCTCCAAAATCTTTAAGTCTTAAAAACGCTTCTCCAAGGCTATCCTTTTGTGGATCAATAACCCAAAGCAAGTCCCTAAAGCTTCCCGATAAGTCTTTGATGTTATTTCTAATCTTCACAAACCATTGAGATGGATCTTTCCTCTCTCTAAGGCTACGCTCCGCCAGCGTTAGAAACAACGAGATTTTTGTGACCTTCGAACCCAATTCATCATGGAAATCGGCAGTATTCTCCTTTCTTAATTGCTCACGCTCCTGTATTAAAGCCTTTTCCAACTTTGTTTCAATGGCTAGTTCTTGTTCACGCTTTTTAATTCGGGCGAGATAAAAGAAACGCAGAAGTCCTCCTAGTAACAAAATGTATAAAATGATGGCAAAGTTTGATTTCCAAAATGGCGGACTAATAATCACCTTGAGTTGAATGGGTTCTGCGGACCAGATTCCCAGATTATTGCTTCCATCAAGTATAAGTTCATAAGTCCCGGGCGAGAGATTGTAATAATTTAATTCGGAGGTAGCGCCGGTTTCGATCCAATCTTCGCGAACGGGTAAAATTTTATGTCGATAACGATTGTATTCAGGATTAGTAAAATCGAGTGCAGCATAACTTAATTGAATCGAATTTTCGTTGTGCTTTAGTTTTATAGTTTGATCCTCAATTCGATCTTTTACGCTCGAAAATCCTTGATCTTTCTTCTTAATACTTTCAAACTTGGTTAATGCAAGATTGAACGGTTTGGCCTTCCAGTTTACTTCCGAAGTAGTTAAAACACTAAGTCCTCTACTACTTCCAATAAAGACATTATCGTCCTGGTCAATAAACAATCCGTTACGATTGGTAATATTGTCGGCGAGACCCTCACGAACCGTAAAATATTCTACATGAACAAAACTCTTCATAGATTCGTTATAGATGCCTTTAAACAACCCCTGAGTGGTTGCAACCCACAGAAATCCTTCACTGTCCTCCTGAATACCCAAAATATATTCTGAAGGCAATCCGTCTGATCTTCCAAAAACTAAAAATCCGTCCCTTTCTTCATCGAATAAGTTAAGTCCGGTTTGAGTTCCTATCCACAATCTCCCATTACTGTCTTTGAATAATTGTTTGATAGCGTTATTACTTAAACTATTCGCCTCTTCTGTTTCACTAGTAAAGTTTTGAAAGTTTCCTTGACCTTCAGCGTTGATTAATTTACTCACTCCCGAAAAGGTGCCGGCCCACAAATTTCCATTTCGATCGAATTCTAGTTCTTGTACATAATTATTGACAAGCGCATCATTTCGCGTCTTATCATTCCCGTAAACTTTAAATTGAGCTTTTGCGATGTCCCCCTGTGGCAGGGTCATTTTTACCAATCCTGAATAATTAGCTATCCAAAAATGGTTCGGATTTTCCTCCAGTATACTAAAGCTAAAAGTGTGAGGCAGGCCGTTTTCAGAAGTAAAATGAAAAAATTCTCCCGGGTTACTGTTGGCATCCAACTGAGTAACACTTAGGCCATTTTCGGCGCCTAGCCAGAGCCTACTGGAACTGTCGATAAATAAATATCTGCTAGTTTTGAAGTGTGAATTTTCAATGTAAAGATAATCCTCCGGACAATCCTTCGACAGAATATCTTCCTTTTTAAATCGATATAACGACCGTGGTGAAGTTAACCACACGTATCCGTTACGATCTTCAACTATCGTATAAGTACTCAGAAAACCCGGGATACAGTTGTACACATGGCTGGGTGGGAAAATAGTTATCTTGCCATTATCCTCACTCAATTTGAATAATCCGTTGGCATTTGCGATCCAGATGTTGTCTTGAAGATCCTGAAATATAGAATGTGAATAACCGGACATCCCCAGAATTCCATTTTTACTTATCACTTCCTGTTCGATAAGCCACCCATCCTTCAGTTCATACTTTTTATACAATTGATCCCTGGTAACTACCCAAATACCCGAATCGTGGTCCACCAGCGTTTCATAAATGTACATTTCCTCTATATCGCCCCCCTTTTCATCTTTAAATTTTTCAATCTTCAAGTTCGAACTTGAATTAAATGAACCCTTTAATAAGCCATGTTCGGTATCAATAAGAAATAGATTTTCGTCAAATTCGAGATAATTGAAGGCATTGTACTTTTCTTCGGAAATATCTGCGGGGAGAGTAACGTTCAAAGGATTGAAATCGAAATTGCCCACTCCCGAAATTAGAGGGAGTTGGTGAGCTCTGCTAATCCATAATCGTCCATCGGAATCTTCATCAATTCCCCAAATGGCGTGATCTTCTAAGAGTTCCGGATTCATAGCACTGAAACTGATGGTTTCCCCACTTTCCGAATTTATCATAAACAGTCCGCCATAAGTTCCCACCCATATATTCCCCTTAGAATCCTGAAACAATTCAATTATGTGAGATTCTTCGGCTGTCGGATTTTTCAGTAGTGAAAAAAAATGAATCTCATCATTTTCCATCCAATGCAAACCTTTAGGTGTAGCGATCCACACTCTATCCGTTTGGTCCACCAATAGGGTGTTGATCTTATTATCTCGTAAACCAATCGTATCCTTTAGCGAAGCATAATAAGGCCAGAATTTTTGTCCGTCGAACTTAAAGAGTCCGTTGTTCCCGGCTACCCATAAATAACCTTTACTATCTTGAGCTATATCTCTAACTATTCGTGAAGGTAAACCACTGTGGTCGGCGTATTGAGTAGTTTCATAATATTGGGCCAATACCGTTCCCAATGAAAAGAGCCATACAAAGTATGCTCTGAGCAAGACTTTAAAAATTTTTGGTAAAGGAAACTTCAAATCCACTTCACTAATTTACATTACTCAAAATTAAGCAATTAGGTGAAGTTCTTTATACGTAATATGGGGTATTCTTACTTTAAGATGGGGGATCGGATTCCAAAACGGAATACATATAGTTATCGGACCAACCCGTTTGTAAGGGTAAAATCTCTCGGCAAAGACCTTCTCTTTGCATGCCTACTTTCTCCAAGACACGAATGGAGGCAAGATTTTCGGTGGCCACCCCTGCTTCTATTCTATGGAGTTTTAGTTGGGTGAAACCAAAATCAATTATTGCCTTTGCGGCTTCTGAAGCGTAGCCTTTGGCCCACACACTGGGCAGAAGGTTATAATAAATTTCAGCCTTCTTATATCGCGTCGGCGATAAGGTCATTCCAAACTCGCCGTAAAATTCTTGGCTATCTTTATCTAGAATGACCCAAACATTGGAAGTCTTTTTTTCCAATAATTGGTGAAGCCGTTCGGAAGTTACCTCAAACTCTTTGGGAATTCCAATGGTATTGAATTTGGCTACTTCAGGAAAACAACACATTCTATGAATTTCCATAAAGTACTTTTCTTCCAATGGAATGAGTTTAAGTCTAGCTGTTGTGATTTCCTTCATGCAATTAAATTAATAAAAAAAGCCCGTCGAATTGACGGGCTTTGAATTTTAAAAAAGAATATCTTACTTAGATTACTTTCACATTTACTGCGTTTAAACCTTTGTTTCCCTCTTTTAGTTCGAATTCAACTGCATCACCTTCTCTAACATCATCGATTAATCCTGAAATGTGCACAAAATGATCTTTGTCTGCACCTTCTTCTGTAATAAATCCATATCCTTTGGACTCATTAAAGAACTTTACTGTTCCTTTATTCATTGTAAAAAATTAAATTAATTAAGCGGCGAAGGTAGGGCTAAATAATTCTAACTCACCTACTTTTCACAATTAATTTGAAAAAAGTAGTAATTCTTCTGGATCATCTTTGAATGTATAAGTCCCTTTTTGAGTCAACCCTAGCTTCTTTAAAAGACTAATTGAAGGCTTATTGTAATCCACAGTGAAGCCATATACTTTGTGAATTCCCCAAGCGCCTTTGGCATATTCCAAAATAGCCGCAGCCGACTCGTATCCATAGCCTTTTCCGGAATATTCGGGTAGAAATGCGAATCCGACATCGGGATACTCCAAATTATCGCGCTTGTACAAGCCGCAAGCCCCGATAGTTGTGTTCTCTTCTTTCAAATCTACCGCATAAGAGCCATAACCATGTTTCTCATAACTTGAAAGGTAATTTTTTTCGATATAAGCTTCAGCGTCTTCCAAAGTATGGATGTTGCGATCGCCAATATACTTCAACCATCCTTCCGAATTAAACAGTTTAAGATAGAATGGGCTATCCTCGAGCGTGATTTTTCGAATAATTAGCCGGTTGGTTTTCAGTAGCATTCAAATAGAAATGAATACCAAAGATAGCTACTTATTCAAATTTAATGTAATCGACCTCGAGTTCGAAGGGGCCCGATTGCTTATCATAGAGGATAAAACCCATTTGAATCACCTTCGACAACTGCTCGTTACTCATGGTGTTTCCGGTAAACTCTCCTATTCTTGTTTCTTTAAAGGTGGTTAAGGGTACCGTTATTTCCTGCCAGTTCTCTCCTTCCGGAGTGAACTCATGTTTGTAGTTAGGAAGATACCAGGCTCGATGAATGTCCATGGATAAAGCAAATTTCCGATTGGTTCCGCGAAAGCGAATG
>JABDKT010000214.1 GCA_013002065.1 Flavobacteriaceae bacterium | reverse complement strand
AAGCGGCTCCTTTAATGCCCATTTCAGCAATATATCCGTCGATACCATACACTAAGGCGAAATCCAGACCTATATTTATTAAAGCACCTGTAGTTGCTATGGTCATGGGCCAGAAGGTATTTTGAAGTCCGCGAAACAATCCAAAAACGGCAAAGGTGAACAAGGTGAATGGGAATCCCCAAACACGGATGTCGTAATATTCTATACTGTATTGTAAAATAATGCCTTCGGCATTGAGTAAGGTAAATATTTCCTCCACGAAAAAGTAAGTCGAAAAAAGCACCACGATACTCAACGCGATATTAAAATAGATAGCTTGAGCAGGAAAATTTTGTAGATCCTTGATTTTACCGGCTCCCAAATTTTGAGAAACAATGGCAGAAATGGCACTGCGGCTTTGAGCTAATATCCAAATGAGCATTGATAAAAACGAACCTACAATTCCGACGGCGGCAAGAGCTTCGGTTCCATAACCTTCAATATTACCTACCACGGCTGCATCGGTACTGGATAAGATGGGTTCGGCGATCCCCGAAAGTATAGCCGGTATGGCCAACTGCTGAATACGCTTAAAAGAAATGTCGGTTTTGGTAGTTTTCAAGTGGCAAAATTAGGATAAAAGTAGTTCTCCACCATAAGATGATAACAGTTTCATTTTGTGGTGTATGACATAAGAGACTCACGGGCATAATTTCCGTATATTTAAACAAAATTGCACTTCAACAATCAAGGCATTCGATAGATCATGTTATTGAATTCAACATACATGAAAGGATGGGCATTACTCTTATTTTTTGCCTTAACATCGTCGTTGAGTAATGCTCAGGAATGCCCAAATCCAGATATGCCCGGCGCCGGACAAAACAATGTTCCAGTCGAAACCATGATTTCATGGGAGGAAGTCACCGGGATTACAGGTTATATCATTTCGATAGGAACAACTTTTGGAGGTGATGATATTATCAACGAGCAACCCACCGGAAGTGATCCTTTTTTTTCACCGCCTTTAGGATTACCGGAGTCCACAGAGATATTTGTAACCATCACATTGTTTTTCTTCGACCAACCGGATATTATTTGCGAGTCCTATTCCTTTTTTACTGAAAATGTAACGACCCCTCCAGCCTGTACTGCGGTGAGTTCTCCTCCCGATATGGCTGTTGATGTGAATGTAGGGACGAACATTGTTTGGGATTATGCACCAAAAGCTATTGGATATCGCATCACTATTGGAACTGCCCCCGGCTTGGGTGATATTGAGAATAATTTGGACGTTGGAAATACATTGAGTTATGATCCGCCAACCGATTTCCCGCCGGGAACTACGATCTATGTGGAGGTGAATCCGTATAACGAAAATGGAAATGCGACCAATTGTGCTGAACAAAGTTTTACCACCGGTGAAATTGGCGATCCACCGGCTTGTACCATGCTGAAATCTCCGTTGGATGGAGAACCTAATGTCCCTTTAACGCCCTTAATAGAATGGTTTCCGGCTCCTGGGGCGACTGGATATCGCTTGTATGTGGGAACTTCTCCTTTCAATAATGATGTATTGGATGGTGTGGTTTTTACCGCTACTTCTACCTTCGTAATTGACTTCGATCCAAACACCACCTATTGGATTCGAATTGTGCCTTTTAATAAGGCCGGAGAAGCACAGGGATGCCCTCAGGAATCTTTTTCAACTATATTGGGCTGCGGGCCTTTTATTGATCCCGACACGGGTGAATTGATCGATTTAAATCCAGAAATTAACTTTCCCGAAGTGGTGGGCATTTGTGAAAATAACATACCCACACGAATTTCAACCGAAGATACGGCCGAGGGCTTTCGATGGTACTTTATTAATCAATTTGGTGAAGAAGTGCTCATTTCCGAAGAAGCTTTTGTAGATATTTCTGAAACAGGCTTTTATGTATATGAGGCGTATAATACAATCGACAGTAAGGGTGAGTCCATTGAATGTATCAGTTCTCAAGAATTTGAAGTGCGGCTTTCGTCCAAAGCAGTTATCGAAGAGATTCAGATTGGGCAGGTAGCCGATTTGTTTTATATAGATGTTGAAGTTTCGGGGCTTGGTGATTATGAATTTTCAATAGAAAGCAGCGATGGTCCTTATCAGGATTTTAGCATATTTAATGCTTTGACTATAGGAAATTATACCCTCTATGTGCGCGATAAGAACGGCTGCGGAATTACCGAGAAAGATTTCCGAATTGCAAAACCACCTACCGGATTTCCACCCTATTTTTCACCCAATGGTGACGGATTTAATGATTTTTGGCAGTATGTAAAGCCGGATGATAATCCTATCCTTGTAAAGTCGATCTTTATTTACGACCGATTTGGGAAGCTGCTTGCCAACTTTGGGCGAGCCAGTAGAGGCTGGGATGGAATGTACAACAACAATCCTATGCCTTCGGGCGGTTATTGGTTTAAAGCAACGACACGTGACAATAGGGTGATAAAAGGGTATTTTTCGTTGGTTCGTTAGCCTAGTTGAGAACTAATTCATAACAATAAAATGGGTGCTCACTTTGCTTCGGGAAGTAAATATTTCCGAGGCGCCGATAGCCACGCGATTCATAGAACCTCTGATTTCTTCTATTTTTACTGAAAGTGTCTAATCGAATCGAATTGGCCTGTTTCTTTTTGGCGAAGTCTTCGGCAAAATCCATAAGTTTTCGGGCGTACCCTTTATGTTGGAAGGTTGGATCTATCGCCAATCTATGGATGTAGTAATTCAGATTATCTTCAGTTAACCACTTTATGGGGATATATTCTTCGTCTTTTACAGTAGAAATTGTGATGCTACCCACCAATTTGTTTTCTTCGATTAATACATAAAGTTCATTCCGCATAAGATCATTTTGGAAGGCTTCTATGTGTGGATAATGCTCATTCCATTGATAGATACCTTCTGAAATCATTTTGACGGCACATGCCCGGGTAATAGACATAATTTCTTCAATTTCTTGAACTTTTGCCAGTCGTATCATTTTTTAGATTTAATTTTGCAACGTGCTTTGTTAAAGGCACATAATTAAAGATAAAGAATCTTATGAAAAATATACTAGTACCTGTTGGTTCTACCGAGAACGGAATCGTCAATTTGAGATACGCGGTTAATTTCGCTTCAATTAGTGGAGCCAAGGTTTACTTGATAAATATTTATAGGGAGTATTCTAAGGCGGGCGGAATGACCAAAATCACTCAACAAGCCTTAGAGGACAATCAGAGACAATTGGAAGAAGTAATTGATGGAGTGGATTGTAAAAACGTTGAGGTCATAGCGAAAGCCATAAAAGGAGATCCCTTCGAAGGTATTGCTAGAGTATCCAAACAACTCTCTATCGACCTTATGATTTTATCTCCTCAAAGCATAGACATTAAAGATGAAGTTTATTTGGGTTCCATTACCGGGAAATTGGTAAAACAAACCGACATCCCTATGTTGATCATCCCAAAGAATTATGTATTCAGAAAAGTTGAAAATATTTTGTTGGCATTTAAAAGGGGGCAATTTGAAAAGAAAACAGTTTTGGGGCCCCTTCAAGATTTGGCCAAATACTTTAGTTCGAAAATCAACTTACTTCAGGTGGTTACTCCAGATATGGTAGATGATACCACACCTGTGGATGAAGACCTAATGGCAATGAGTTCGTCCTATGTGAAATCGGAGAATGCAACTATTTTTCAAGGAGTATTGGAGCATTTTCAAGAAGTGAATCCGGACATGCTATGTGTGTTAAGAAGAAAAAGAGGGTTTTTTCAAAAGCTTTGGGAAAAGAATTCAGTGTTAAAACGTGAATTTCACACGACCAAACCTTTGCTTATTTTAAGCGGACAGGAGTAAAAATTTTATTATTTTCGCAACTCGTCGGGGATGTAGCTCAGCTGGCTAGAGCGTTTGACTGGCAGTCAAGAGGTCGTGGGTTCGAGTCCCATCTTCTCCACCTACGCTCTCCGAAGCTTTTAGAATAAAAGCGAAGGAGAGCTTTCTTTTTGATTGGACGTTATCTTTATAGTAAGTCCAAGAGCTCACACCTCCGTTAAAACTACGGTGTATGAGATCGGTGGACAAGTCCACCTTCTTCATTCTTATTTTCATAATTACATCTTTTAGAATAAAAGCGAAGGAGAGCTTTTTTGTTTTTGAAGTCTAAATACTATTTAGAAGGCAAGCTTTCTTTTCCTCATAACTCTTTTTCAATAAAAGGAACATCGGGATCACATATTTCAGAAATAAGAGAAATCAACTGCTGTTTAAAAGAGTTAAGAATATCTTCGGAAACATCCGTTTGTTTTGTCTTCGATCTTGGTGCATCCTTTTTGGCAAACTTTAGAAAACCGCTTCCCAAATTTCTGAAGGAAATAATTCCGGCCTCCATAGAATTATATTTTAATTCGGACTGGCACATCAATGAATAGGCGAGCACCTGAAAGGCCTTACTATATTTATAATCCTGAGTTAAAATATCCCAATCCACTATCTCCAAGTCGCCTTGGGTGACATTGCCTGTTTTATAATCAACGATGCGCAGTTGTTCGTTTATCATATCAATACGATCTACTTTCCCTCCAATGGAAACCGGAAAGTCAATTTCGGTAATATCCAAGTTCGCTTTCAGTTCGATTTCGACATGCAACAGCTTAATAGAATTCCCTTGATTAATCTCTTTAATGTCCAGATTAATAAGGTTAGTCACGTATCTTTTCGCTACTTCAAAAATGATGAGGTTCTTACCTTTATCGATGGTACCTTCCTTATAACATTCCTCAAATTGAGTGAGAACTTCCTTATCTACTTCTTTTTTAAAACCATCAAGAATTTCCTTACTTAGCAGTGCTCCTTCATAGGGTTTATATAGATTTTCCAAGGTATTATGAACCACGGTTCCCAGAGTACTGTAATCCACCGTTTCCTCCAAATCGTCGGCTTCTTTTACACGTAGAATTTTTTGATAATAAAAGTCCAACGGGTTTCTAATATAGCTCGTCAAAGCAGATGGTGAAAAGCCCTTTTCGGCGATTTCTTTTAAACGGATAAGCACCTTCTCCGATTTTTCAATTTCTCTCGGACCGGATTCCCGAGCTTCAAAAGAGGCGGACAATGATTTATGAGAAATTTGATGCTGCTTCAAATTATCCACTTCGATTTGCATGATAAAGCGGCTCTTCTCAC
>JABDKT010000177.1 GCA_013002065.1 Flavobacteriaceae bacterium | reverse complement strand
AACCTCAAATATCGGGCCAGTGGGTATTTCTAGTCGATTATGTCGAATCCACAATATGGGACAAGCACCTCCGGAATTTTAATTCCTTCGGGTGTCTGATAATTTTCAAGTATACCGGCTAACACTCTTGGCAATGCCAAGGCGCTTCCATTTAAAGTGTGAACCAATTTGTTTTTTCCATCGGTATCTTTAAATCGTAGTTTTAATCGGTTAGCCTGGAAAGTCTCAAAATTTGAAACCGAAGAGATCTCCAACCATCGGTCCTGAGCGGTAGAAAACACCTCAAAATCGTAGGTTAGAGCGGCGGTAAAACCTAAATCACCACCACAAAGTCGTAAGATTCGATAGGGTAGTTTAAGGTCTCGTAAAATTTCTTTTACATGTTCCACCATTCCATCAAGGGCAGTATAGCTGTTATCGGGATGCTCAAGGCGAACGATTTCCACTTTGTCGAATTGATGTAGGCGGTTAAGTCCGCGCACATGGGCACCATAACTTCCGGCTTCTCTTCTAAAGCATGGAGTGTAACCTGTACAGGTTATTGGTAGTTCATTGTGGGCCAACAAATCACCACGAAACATATTAGTGACCGGAACTTCGGCAGTAGGGATAAGATATAAATCGTCGTTGGTGACATGATACATCTGTCCTTCTTTATCGGGAAGTTGGCCCGTTCCAAAACCGGAGGCTTCATTTACCAGATGCGGAACTTGATATTCGGTATAGCCTGCTTCCGTGTTTTTATCCAGAAAATAAGTGATCAATGCTCTTTGAAGTCGTGCTCCCTTTCCTTTATAAACCGGGAATCCGGCGCCGGTAATTTTTACTCCCAATTCGAAATCGATAAGGTCATACTTCTTGGCCAATTCCCAATGAGGCAGCGCGTCCGTATGCAATGAAGGAATGTCTCCTTCTTTAAAAACCTCCTCGTTGTCGTTCTCATCGGTTCCGGCAGGCACCGATTCGTGGGGAATATTAGGTAAGGTATAAAGTAATTCTTGTAGCTTTTCGGCGGCTGTGTTCAACTGCTCCTGAAGCTCTTTGGATTGTTCTTTAAGCTGGGTGGTTTTTTCTTTTAACAAATTGGCTTTTTGAACTTCACCATTTTTAAATAGCGTTCCAATTTCTTTCGAAAATGTGTTGCTCTGTGACAAGGTCTCGTCCAATTTGGCTTGAGCAGCTCTTCGGTTTTCGTCGGCGGAGAGTACATCTTCTAATATGCTGGTTGCATCAATGCCTCGTTTGGCCAGTGCACTGATGTATTCTTCTTTCTTCTCGCGTATGTTCTGAACCTGTAACATTTCCGTAGGATTTAAGTTCGCAAAGTTAGGGAAATTGTATTGTCATTAAAACGTTAACGAAGTTTTTTGCGAATCCTTTTTATCACTCATTGTTGTTTTTAGGCAGAGGTGATTGGTAGTAATCATCGGGAGACGGCAGAATCCATTCATGATGCTTAAACGGTTCCCAGGGAACAGCTGTTAAATCTATATCGGGATCGATAAAAGGATAGTAATATCCATTGTTAATTTTCACCTTGGAAGTTACATAAACCGATACGTCATTGCCCTTCGTGGCTTCCAATTCTTTTATTTTCCGGGCCATTTGCCACATTAGGTCAGGTTTGGTCTTCACAGCGCGAAATTGTTTTTTAGACAGCATGTTGCGATACGGATAATTATTTCGTTGTCCTGTTTCTTTATCAACCGTCCAAAACATAAGCTGGCCGTACCGACTTCGCAACATCATTCGCCAACTAAGACGATGGCCTTCTTCGGTCCAAAGAACATCGTCTTTAAAAAACCAATGCCTTAGCGGAAGCGCTATTTGAATCACAAAATAAATAGCGAATATGGGTAACAGATAGGGTTTCAGTTTGGGAGTTTTAATTTCGTTTCTTGTGTATAATTTTTTCTTCGGAAGGAATCGTTTTTGTAATGTTTCCGAAGAGAAAAAGAAAAAAGCAAAAGCGATCGACATATATGGGAATATGCCAATTTGAAACACCACCGAATTGAATAAGTGGAAAAATAAAGAAATACAAAATGCTACCAAACGTGTCCTTTTCCAAAGCATAGCCGGCACAATCAACAGATCGAATAATATACCTACGTAAGCAATGGAATAATGCACCCATTTTAATTGTAAAAACTCTCCAATGAGCCAGTAGTCCTTTTTACCGCTCATAAATAGTTCGGCTACGCTGGTATCCAGCCAGGCAGGATACAATTTAGCGATGGCCGCGTAAGTGTAAACGATCCAAATTTGTAGGATGATCACTAAATAAGCCCAACGACCCACAGAGGGAGATTTCAATTTGGGATTCTGCCTCGCATCCAACGAAAGCCAAGTATTTGCCGGAAGGAAAACCATGATCCAGCAGAGTAACATCATTAAATAATAATGATTGTTATAAGAGGTTTTTTGCATGAGATAAACACCACTCCACATAAGGGCATAGCTCGCCATAGCGAAACGATATTTATAGCCTAGCGTAACCAGTATTCCGAAAACACCCATGAGGGCGAAATAGAAATACATACCATTACCCGGTAAGGGTTCTAAAAACTCAAAACCAATAAACGTGAAGGTGAAATCCGGTTCGATAAAGACTCTTCTAACCCATCCGGTGGCAATCGCACCAAAAGCTTCGATAGTGATAAGGAGTCCAAAGGCAACACGCCAAAGGACCAACCCTGTATTATCAACTTTTTTGAATAAGAGTTGGGTCATAGCTTGCTAAAAAATTTCTTGCAAATTTTTCATCTCTCTCGATGGCTTGAATGAGTTCTTCGGTCGAATTAAAGGTCTCCTCATCTCGAATGTGTGTGATAAATTCTATACATAGATTTTGATGGTAAAGATCATCGTCAAAATCCATTAGAAAAGTTTCTATCGTTTGTTCGGTACCTCCAACGGTTGGGTTGGTTCCAATACTTGTTAAACCGTACACCCACCGATGTGAAATTTTGGCGCGCACCAAATAAACTCCTTTGGGCGGAATCAATTTGTAATGTGCTCCAATTTGCAAATTGGCAGTTGGATAGTTCAAAGTTTTTCCAATGCCTTTGCCCGAAACTATGCTGCCGTTTAGCATAAAGTGATAGCCCAAATATTTATTAGCTGTTGCGATATCCCCAATGTGCAAAGCGTTTCTAATTTTTGTTGAGCTCACGGCCACTTCATCCAACTCCTGAGCACTAATTTCTTCCACTTCAAAAGCATAGGTTTCACCAAATTCTCTTAAATCGGAAATATCGGCGGTTCGGTTTCTTCCAAAGCGATGATCGTATCCTATGATAATTTTTTTTGCATTTAATTGGTTCACTAAGATATCTCGAACATATTCTACGGCTGTTAATCGTGAAAATTCTTTAGTAAACGGGTGAACCACAAAATGATCTACTCCTGTAGCCTCAATTAGTTCTTTTTTTTCTGAAATTGTATTGAGCAGTCGCAGGTTTTTATCGCCTTGAAGTACCATGCGTGGATGTGGAAAAAAAGTAAGTAAGACAGAGTCTAAATACTGTACTCGTGCACTTTCAACTAGACGACGAAGGATGGCTTTATGGCCAATATGAACACCGTCGAAAGTTCCAATGGTAACCACACAACCTTTGCTGTTCGAGTATTTTGAAGCCGAAGTGTATTCCTTCAATTTATTTTCCGTTAAATGTATTCATCGTTATGTTCACACCTGCAAGGACAAACGATTCGATCGTCTTTTGAGCCATTTCCAGTCTCTCGGGAAGTTTGGACAATTCCTCATCACTCCATTCACCCAACACATAATCTACCTGTCTTCCTTTGCTGAAATCGTCACTAATTCCAAATCGGAACCTGTTGTATTTAGTGGTTTGCAATACGTTTTGTATATCTCTTAGTCCGTTGTGCCCACCATCACTTCCTTTGGTCTTAACTCGTAAAGTTCCAAAAGGGAGGTTCAGGTCGTCTGCTACCACTAATAAATTTTCTAAAGGTATTTTTTCTTTGGTGAGCCAGTATTGTACCGCCTTCCCACTTAAATTCATATAGGTGCTGGGTTTAAGTAAAAGCAAAATCCTTCCTTTTATCTTTACCGTAGTAACATCTCCCAGTTTGGCGGTCTCCCAGCTTGCATCTTTCTTTTCTGCGAGGAAATCAACCACTTTGAATCCTATATTATGCCGGGTATTTTGATATTTCGGGCCTATATTACCCAAACCTGCGATAAGATATTTTTTCATCGGATCCCCTTCGGTATAAGTTTTATTTTTTTCTGAAGAAAACAGTTTTCTGAAAAATGCCAGCATTCAGTATATATTTCAGTAAAAATAAAAAAAGCATCCCGAAATTTGAGATGCTTTGATATTATATTATGAATAGAAGATTTATTCTCCGGCTGGTGCGCCTTCGGCAGCTGGAGCATCTGCAGCAGCAGCTTCTCCTTCGGCTCCTTCCACTCCTTCTTCACCTTCTTCACCTTCTTCTTCCTCTTCCTCATCCACAATGGCGGTACGAGAGGTTCTCACCTGACAAATTACCGCATTGTCTGAATGCATAATGGTGAATTTTTCCTGATCTACTTCAGTAACATACATCTTCGATCCAATTTTCATCTCGGTAATGTCTGCCTCGATAAAATCTGGTAAATCTGCAGGTAAAGCTTTCACACGAAGTTTACGATTTACAATACGTAAAACCCCTCCGTTTCTTACCCCTTTGGAATTACCGGTGATTCTCACAGGAATTTCCATCATTACTGGCTTATCATCGAAAATCTGGTAAAAATCGATATGTAAAATACGATCGGTTACCGGGTGAAACTGAATATCCTGAAGAATACATTCCACTTTAGTACCGTCTTCTAATGCAACTACAACTGTGTGTACGTCTGGAGTGTACACCAAGTTCTTGAATGCAATTTCGTCTGCCGAAAAGTGAATTGGTGCTTCTCCTCCGTAAACTACGCAGGGAACCTTTCCAGCATTACGTAAGGCTTTGGTAGCTACCTTGCCCACGCTTTCTCTTTGAGATCCGTTAATTGTAATTGATTTCATTTTAAATTTTTAGTTTATAAATAACCCCACAAGCCTCTTTTTTTGAGCTTAAAGGGCTGCAAATGTAGGGTTTTTTATTAAAACCTTGAAGGAAATTTGAGTTTTTTAAACTAGAATGTAGCGTTGTTTTTCTTCGGAAATATTACATTAAAAACTTCGAGCTAATCGACTTGTTTTCGTTCACGCGAATCATGACGTCTGCAAATAAATCGGCGCAGGTTAAAACCCTCACTTTCGGACTCTTTTTTTTCTGCGGAATGGAGTCGGTTACAATTAATTCTTCCAATTTTGAATTCTCTATGCGCTCATACGCATTTCCTGAAAGTATAGGGTGGGTACAAATGGCTCTCACGCTTAAAGCACCTCGTTCCATCATGAGATCTGCTGCTTTGGTGAGCGTTCCGGCGGTATCAACCATATCATCAACCAACACCACATTTTTCCCTTGAACATCTCCAATGAGCTCCATATGAGAAATCACATTTGCCTTTGCTCTTTGTTTGTAACAAATTACCACATCGCTTTCCATCGCTTTGGAATAGGCATAGGCTCTTTTGGATCCACCCATATCCGGAGAGGCGATCGTAAGATTATCCAGGTTTAAGCTTTTTAAATAAGGAAGAAAAATTGTAGAAGCAAATAGATGATCCACCGGTTTTTCGAAAAATCCCTGGATTTGATCCGCGTGCAGGTCCATGGTGATAATTCGAGTCGCTCCTGCCGTTTCCAACATTTTCGCCACCAATTTCGCTGCAATGGGAACCCTAGGTTTGTCTTTTCTGTCCTGTCGAGCCCAACCAAAATAGGGAAGCACCGCAGTAATATGTCTGGCAGAGGCTCTTTTTGCTGCGTCCAGCATTAGGAGCATTTCCATGAGGTGGTCACTATTAGGGTGCGTAGAACCAATAATAAAGACTCTACTTCCACGAACCGATTCTTCAAAAGAAGGTTGAAATTCACCGTCACTGTAAGTTGAGGTGATTACATTACCGAGATCGGCTCCAAATGCTTTGGCAATTGATTTAGCTAATTCCTGGCTTTGTTTACAAGCAAATATTTTAGGTTCGGGAATGTTGGTTGGCATGGTGTAAACTTTAGTTGCTACAAATGTAAAATTCTCTAAATCTAAATTGCAAAAATGATATGAGGATTTACTAACAATTTTGAAGAAATTGTTTATTTTTGCCGTCCACTTAGCCTTGGTGGCGGAACTGGTAGACGCGCTGGATTCAAAATCCAGTTCTTTCGGGAGTGTGGGTTCGATTCCCACCCAAGGTACAATAAATCACAAAAAAGTAGGATTACAAGCGAGTTTCAAAAATGAAGCTCGCTTTTTTTTTGAAACAAAGCGAAGTGAATCTTTTTGTGATTTTCAAGCGCAGCTTGAAGGGAACAATGGCTCTGCCATTGAATCCCACCATTTCTTTAACTTGTTTCTTTTTTTGTCTTTCATATTCCTTCACTAAAGTTTCGGAACATGAGGACGCAACTTGAAGGGAACAATGGCTTTGCCATTAATTCCCATTAAGACCTTCTCAAGAGCCTGCTTAGTTTGATTGGAAAAGAATGTTATTTTTTTGGTAAATATCATTCGGAATAGGTAAAAGGTATCGTATCTTTAAGATGGTATATATTTCAAAATGAAAGCATTGCAAAAATTGATAGAAGCCATAAGCGAAATAACATTAAGGATAAAAACTCAATATCCAGAGTTATATCGGTCACTAGATGAAAATCCTGTGACATTGCCCATTTCCAAGGATGATAAAATTAATCTGAACGCATTAAATGAGTATTTAGACAGTCTTAATCATTTGCTAAATAATTATCTAAAATCGCAAAACCAAGCTATTGGTTAACGCGCCCAATCATACAACTCACATACGATTTTACCTTTTTCCCAAGTGTATTTTTATCTCCTTGAACCGGATATCCCAATTCAGAAAGTGTATGCCCTACCGCTTCTACTTGCGCTAGGTTTTGATAGCCGAATTGAACCGTAGATTCTTCTACAACTACCTTAACTTCTGAAATTCCTTCCAACTTCGACAATTGAGTCACAATCGTATTTTCACAACCACCGCATTTTAAGTTTTGAATGATGAAGCTCGTTTCCATGTCTCTATATTTTTGTCGAAAGTGCGAAAAAAGAGGGTTAAAATCAATGATAATGGTCACTATAACTTTGAAATTCAAGCTGATTTATATCATTTTTACTGCACATAGCCAGCCATATCTTTGAAATATGATTCTCTAATTTATGGCTTCCACCCTACAATTTGTCGATAAGGCGAAGGCCTTTTTTATTGAGATTGGCGATATGTCCTACTTCTCCGGAAGGTATTTAAAAGAAGTTTTTTCACCTCCCTTTGAATTCAAGGAACTCTTGCGCCAATGCTACAATTTGGGAAATCGATCCTTGCTGTTAGTGGGTGTTACCGGATTTATCCTGGGATTGGTATTTACCCTTCAATCTCGACCAACTTTAATGGAATTTGGCGCCGAGTCTTGGATGCCCTCCATGGTAAGCATTTCTATTGTGAGGGAAATAGGACCCGTAATTACTGCGTTAATTTGTGCCGGACGAATTGGTTCCGGGATTGGCGCAGAGTTAGGCTCCATGCGTGTTACAGAACAAATAGATGCTATGGAAGTCTCAGGGACCAATCCGTTTAAATATTTAGTCGTTACTCGCATCACAGCTGCAACTTTAATGTTACCGTTACTTATCATTTTTGGGGATGCCATTGCCATGGTGGGTTCGGCTTTAGTAGAAAACTTAAAAGGTGGCGTTTCATTTCAACTGTATTTCAACAAAGTTTTTGACGCCCTAAGCTTCAGTGATGTGGTGCCTGCAACAGTTAAGTCCTTCTTTTTTGGATATGCCATTGGATTGGTAGGCTGTTACAAAGGTTACCATTGTAAAAAAGGAACTGTAGGCGTAGGAGAAGCTTCTAATTCGGCGGTGGTCTATTCGTCTATGCTTCTCTTTGTGATAGACTTTATAGCTGTTTTTGTTTCTGATATTTTCTTTGAGATATGAATACTTCCGTAGAAATAAAAACAGTACTCGAACTTCGGAACTTGAAAAAAAGTTTCGGGGATAACCACGTGTTAAAAGGGTTCAACCTCAAACTTTGTGAAGGAGAAAATTTAGTCGTAATGGGGAAATCGGGATCCGGGAAATCGGTGATGATCAAATGCTTGGTGGGGTTAATGCAAGCAGACAGTGGAAGCATACAAATTCGAGATCATAACATTGTGGAGATCGGACAAAAAGAATTAGATCTACTTCGTACCGAAATCGGATTTCTCTTTCAAGGAAGCGCCTTGTACGATTCCATGACCGTACGAGAGAATTTAGAATTTCCGCTTAGAAGACATAAAAAGAAACTCAATATTCAGGAGTCTAACGAAACATTAGTGCTAGAAGCTTTGGACAATGTTGGATTAACAGAAGCTATTGATTTGATGCCCGCAGAACTTTCAGGAGGAATGAAAAGAAGAGTAGCACTTGCCAGAGCCCTAATTCTGAAACCTAAGATTATTCTGTACGATGAGCCCACCACAGGTTTGGACCCCATTACGGCCAAAGAGATCATTCAATTAATGAGGAACATTCAGAAAAAATACGGAACCTCTTCATTAATCATTACGCACGACGTGGATTGTGCAAGAGTAATTTCGAATAGAATTATTCTTTTGATCGATGGGATTAATTATGCTGAAGGAACCTACGAGGAACTAATTCAAAGCAATGACCCTCAAATCAAGGCCTTTTTTAAACAATAAATAAAATTATCATGAAGAAATCGGCAACACAGAAATTAAGATTGGGAATATTTATAGTTTTAGGGACCTTGTTGTTGGTTACAGCGTTATATTTTATTGGTAACCGGCAAAATCTCTTCGGAAAAAACATAAAATTGAACGCTCTCTTTTCGAATGTTAATGGTCTGCAGTTAGGGAATAACGTTCGATACTCGGGAATCGACGTAGGAACCGTGAACAAGATACAAATGGAAAACGACACTCTTATTTTGGTGGAAATGATCATAAAAGAGAGCGTGAGCGGACATATAAAGAAAGATGCGGTTGCCACAATTGGTTCGGATGGGTTGGTAGGAAATATGATCGTTAATATTATTCCCAGACAGAGCAAATTAGCCGCGGTGAATTCGGGAGATACCATAGCCACTTACAGTCGAATTGGTACAGACGATATGCTTACAACCCTCAATGTGACCAATGAAAATGCGGCATTACTTACCGCCGATTTATTAAAAATTACAACCGAAATCGTCGAAGGCAAAGGTACTTTGGGAATGTTGATCAACGACTCCATCATGGCCAATGACGTGAAGCAAACCATATTTCAGTTAAAAAAATCAAGTATGGACGCTTCCAAAACAATGGCTGATCTCAACAAGTACATTTCTGGTATTACTCAGAACCAAAGTGTGGCCAATGTTTTGTTAACCGATAGTATTTCGGGAGATAAAATGCAAAGTTTTATCACCAATTTGGAATCAACGGGAGAGGAAATTAAAACTATTACCTCCGATTTAAATGAGGTGTTTACAAAGTTTAAAGAAGGGGAAGGAGCCGTGGATTATCTTACTA
>JABDKT010000243.1 GCA_013002065.1 Flavobacteriaceae bacterium | reverse complement strand
GCTTTTACTTCCGAAGAAAACATCATTACACCCACCGGTTTTTGTGATGCAGGAAATTCTATTTGTGATACCTGCGATTGTCACGTCTTTCACCAATATACGTTGAGAGTGCTTAACACCGATAGAGATGCACTTGTAAAGCATTTAAACGATAATGGAATTCCTTGCGGAGTTTATTATCCTATTCCGCTACACCTTCAAAAGGCTTATGCAGATGAACGCTACAACGAAGCCGATTTTCAAGTCACTAATCAATTGGTAAAAGAAGTGATTTCATTACCAATGCATACCGAACTGGATGATGAGCAAATCGAGTTTATCACCGCTACTGTTATAAATTTTGTAAATCAATAATGAGGAAAGTTTTAGTCACAGGTGGTCTCGGATACATAGGCTCGCACACTGCTGTTGAACTCCAGGAAGCCGGATTTGAAGTTCTCATTATCGACGACTTGTCGAATGCCGAATTAAACGTGCTGGACGGAATTGTAGCCATCACCGGAACCAGACCTCATTTTGAAAAGATTGATTTAAGGGTTAAAAATGATGTAGAAGATTTCTTCCGAAGAAACAAGGTAGATGGGATTATCCATTTTGCCGCAAGTAAGGCTGTGGGTGAAAGTGTTGAAAATCCGTTACTGTATTATGAAAACAACCTGCATACCCTTAATTACCTCCTACAACAATGCGTAAAACACAATATCGACAACTTTATATTTAGTTCTTCATGTACGGTCTATGGCCAACCCGATGAACTTCCCATTACGGAAGATGCTCCAGTACAGCCTGCCATGTCTCCTTACGGAAACACCAAACAAATAAGTGAAGAAATTTTGGTCGATGTATGCCATGCTTCAAATTTGCAAGCCATTTCATTACGCTATTTTAACCCAATTGGAGCGCACGATTCTACTGAAATCGGAGAATTACCGAAGGGTACTCCGCAAAATTTGGTTCCGTTTATAACACAAACTGCTGTGGGTTTGCGTGACGAATTATCTGTTTTTGGAGATGATTATCCTACACCCGACGGCAGCTGCATTCGTGATTATATACATGTGGTTGACTTAGCGGAAGCTCACGTTATTGCCTTGCAACGTTTATTCGATAAGAAGAATGAACAAGATTATGAAGTTTTCAATTTGGGAACAGGAAGAGGAAGTTCTGTTTTGGAAGTTGTTAATGCTTTTGAAAAGGTGAATAGTGTTAAACTGAATTACAAAATCGTGGATAGAAGACCCGGCGATGTGATTTCGGTCTACGCAGACACATCAAAAGCAGCAGAGGTTCTTGGTTGGAAGACCAAAAAGACCATGGAGGAAGCACTAGAATCGGCTTGGCGTTGGGAGAAGAAGGTAAGAAACAAACAATAAGAAATATGAAAAATATTTTGATGGTGTTATTCCTATTATTAGGACTAGGACTGCAGGCTCAAAAAACCATTTTACATTGTGGCAAATTGGTGGATACCAAAAACGGAATAGTGCTCAACAATAAATCGGTTGTTATTTCAGGAAAAACAATCGAGAGTGTTCAGAACGGATTTATTACTTCGGAAAATCCCCAAGACGTAGTCATCGACTTACGAAACAAAACTGTAATGCCCGGTTTAATCGATATGCATGTTCATATTGAAGGTGAAACCAACCCCAACCGTTATCTTCAAGCATTCACCTTAAACGATAGCGACGTGGCTTACAATGCTGCAGAAATCGCCAATCGAACTTTACTGGCCGGATTTACGACGGTGCGAGATATGGGCGGAAGTGGTGTTAATGTGAGTTTGCGCAATGCGATTGCCAATGGGAAAGTTCCCGGGCCAAGAATTTTTACTGCTGAAAAAGCCATTGGAACCACAGGTGGGCATGCCGATCCAACCAATGGGCGCAAAAAAGAATTGATGGGTGATCCCGGACCCAAGGAAGGAGTCATCAATGGAGTGGAAGATGCCAGAAAAGCAGTTCGACAACGATATAAAAATGGTGCCGACTGGATTAAAATTACCGCTACCGGTGGAGTACTAAGTGTCGCTAAGAGTGGACAGAATCCGCAGTTTACTCAGGAGGAAGTAAATGAAATAGTTAAAACAGCCAAAGAATACGGAATGAAGGTAGCGGCTCACGCTCATGGAGTTGAGGGAATGAAAAGAGCCATTCGAGCGGGTGTGACAACTATTGAGCACGGATCTTTAATGGACAAAGAAACCGCTGATTTAATGAAGCAGTATGGAACCTATTTGGTGCCTACAATTTCCGCAGGAAGGTATGTTGCCGAGAAGGCCAAAATAGATGGTTATTATCCTGAGATCATAGTGCCGAAGGCCTTAGAGATTGGTTCACAAATCCAAGACATGTACGCAATGGCTTATAGTGAAGGTGTAAATATTGCCTTTGGAACCGATGCCGGCGTATTTCCCCATGGTGAAAATGGTAAAGAGTTTGGATATATGGTGGAAGCCGGTATGCCTGCCATGGCAACTTTGATTTCGGCGACCGTTACTAATGCAAAGTTGCTCGATATGGAAGGCCAACTGGGCGTCATAGAATCGGGATTCTTAGCAGATATAGTTGCCGTGAACGAAGATCCACTTCAGAATATAAATACCATGGAAAACGTGGTGTTTGTGATGAAGGATGGGAAGGTGTATAAGAACTAATTTCCAACACTTCAAATTTCAACTTCGAATTAGCCAAAGAATTACTAGGGAAACTGAAGTAATCTAAGCTTCCAAAGTTTTTAAAAACTGGGAAGGGTATATTTCGTATTTCTCTTTAAACTTTTTAGAAAAACTCTCGGCACTTTTAAAGCCGTTCTCAAAGGCAATTGCCTCTATCGTAAACTTTCTCATTTTAGAATCTCTTTTTAATTCTAGATAGGCATGAGAAATTCGTAAGTCATTGAGGTAGTTTTTAAACGACTTGCCTTTTACACTGTTTATCGTCTTGGACAAATAACTATGATTGGTTCCAATATCCTTCGCAAGTGAGTTCAAACTCACTTCCTGATTTAAATAACCTTTGCGAATCTCGAATAATTCGAGCTTCACTATAATATCATTCCAAATGGATTCTGAAATCGAAACGGATGCTGCGTTAGGGATTCTTGTAGATGTATTGACAATGACGTTTCGTTCGTTTAGTTTATCAACCACACGTTTATAATGTGCCAATCTACTTTGATGGAAATTGTAGAGTGAAAGTGAAAATTTCGAAACTAAATCGCGCATCAGTTTTTTGGAATAATCCAATAAACCAATGGTGAAATTATTTTCTTCCTTTGAAATAAAGGGCAGTGTAACCTTATTTACGGAGGTGATTGATAATTTGTCCATAGCGTTGATTTTTTAAACAAACTTATGGTCAAAATGTTAAAAATGGGATAAAGCCGATAAAAGTTTACTCGCGCTCAAAGGGTATATCAATAGCGGGAGGTAAACTCCGACAAATATTTACTAAGCCGAAAATCCCCTTAAATAGAGGCTTTTTCAGTTTCTAAGGAACGATCTACCTTTTTTACCAATCCTTGAAGTACATTTCCGGGCCCCACTTCAATAAATTTGGTGGCACCATCGGCGATCATGTTTTGTAAGCTTTGAGTCCATTTAACCGGAGCCGTCAACTGAGCAATTAGGTTATTTTTTATTTCTGAAGGGTCCACGACGGCTGTTGTGCTCACATTTTGATAAATAGGACAAGCCGGTGCGGTGAAAACAGTCTCTTCTATCGCGGCGGCCAATTCCTCACGGGCTGGTTCCATCAACGGAGAGTGAAATGCTCCGCCTACAGGAAGTAGTAGGGCTCTTCTGGCGCCTGCCTCGGTTAATGCCTCGCAGGCCTTATTAACAGCTTCGACTTCTCCGGAAATCACCAATTGCCCGGGGCAATTATAATTCGCGGCTACCACGATACCTTCCGTTTGGGCACAAATGTCCTCCACAATCTTATCTTCCAAACCTAGGACAGCTGCCATCGTCGAAGGTTGGATTTCACAGGCTTTCTGCATGGCCAAGGCTCGTTTGTAAACCAATCGAAGTCCGTCGCTAAATGCTAAAGTACGATTGGCGACCAATGCCGATAATTCTCCCAGTGAATGTCCTGCTACCATATCGGGTTGAAAAGAAGCACCCATAACCTCTGCTAGGATGGTAGAATGTAAAAATATAGCAGGTTGTGTTACTTTCGTTTCTTTCAATTCCTCTGCGGAACCTTCAAACATAATTTTTGTGATATCGAAGCCCAATACTTCGTTGGCGTGATTAAAGAGCTCTTTGGCTTTATCGGATGCTTCATAGAGATCAAGTCCCATTCCCGAGAATTGGGCCCCTTGTCCTGGAAATAAATATGCTTTCATTGGTTGATTTTTGTGCTCACAAAAATAAAATATATTCTAAGAATATTGCCGTATTATGGACTTTACTTGTGGCAAATAACCACTTCCGAAGAGATTTAAATGCACCAACAAATAATACAACTGCCAAATGGGAAGTCGATTTTTCCAACCTTGTAACATAGGAAAAATCGACTCATAACCTTCCCATACAGAGGGTGGAAATCCGCCAAATAAATGCATCATCCCAGCATCCATTTCCCTGGGAGCAAAAGCGACAGCGGGATCAATTAATACAGCATCTCCTGCCTCATCCACCAAATAATTGCCGTTCCAAAGATCTCCGTGTATAAGTGCCGGTGGTTCCTTCGGTATTTCTTCTGAAATATTAGAAAGAAAGGGTTCTAGCGGTTCAAAACGAAACCCGCTGTCTCTTGCGATTTTGAATTGCGGAAGCAATCGCTCAGCAATGTAAAACTCGCTAGCGGACTCACCTTCGCCGTTTCTCTGGGGGAGGCTTCCAATATAATTATCGATATCATAGCCGAAACGCTCACGTGTTTTTTGATGTAACCTCGCTAAATTACTTCCGAAGGAAAACCAAAAATCTTCCTTTTTACTTCCAACTGCGATATATTCCAATAGCAAATAGGAACTCTGCTCAACTTCGCCTGTACCTATCACTTTAGGAATTCTAAAAGTATCGGTTTGAGCCAAAGATTTTAATCCTTTGGCTTCGGCTTCAAACATTCCCGGATAAAGTTCGGCGTTATTCAACTTTACTACTAAATCACGTTCCGAACATTTAAGTAAATACACTTCATTTATGTCTCCACCAGTTAGCCTGTGAAATTCGATAAGTTCGATTTCATTTTGCTGTGCTATGGCATTTAAAATAGCATCCATACTCAGAAAATATTATGATTTCTTTCGCAACCAAGTCTCGTAAGTGAAGGCGTATTGGTGACGCTCATCTCTTGGGTGATAAACACTTTGGGTAAGCTCCCATTCCTCTTTATTTATGTCCGGGAAATATGTATCGACTTCAAATGCGCCGTGCACACGTGTAAGTTCAATTTTGTGCGCATAAGCCAGGCCCAAGCTATATATTTCACCACCTCCAATAATAAATACTTCATCCTCATTTTTTGTCTTTTCCAAGGCTTCTTCCAAAGAGGTGGTTACGATAATTCCTTCTTTTTGGTACTCCGGATTTCGGGTGATGACTATATGAGTTCGATTGGGTAGCGGTTTGGGAAAAGATTCAAAGGTCTTTCGCCCCATGATAATATAATGCCCGGTAGTTAATTTCTTAAATCTTTTGAAATCGTCCGGTAGATGCCAAACCAAATCATTGTCCTTTCCTAATTCATTATTCTCGCCGGCAGCGGCAATCATTGTAATCATTCGGGACTTATTGGGGGTTGAGTTTCGTTTTTTTTTATTTCCTCTACCGTGGCTTCTTTAGTGGCCTGTTTTTTTAATTCCGCAATTCGGGCTTCCTGCTTGGCTTTTAACTTCTCCAATTGCCGATCCTCCCAATCTTTACCCATAAATTTATTTAGTATGAATACATTCAATAGATGTACACAAAAAAGTAGCGCCCAAATCAAGATGGCCCAAATAAACCAATCTTTGATAAAGAAATCCTTTCCTATTCCAAGTACCGGATTTATAATAATTAGTATCACCGAACCTGCCAAAAACAAAATGAAATGCCGCATTAGACGTTTCTTCTGCTTTACCCTGGCACGGGCATATTGATATTGTTCCCGTTGTTCTGAATCTAATGGAGGGTTATTCTTGTTTTTTGAAAACATGCTAACTACTTTTATCTATAAAGGTAAAAATACCAATTTTCATTCTTTATCTTGTCATTCTATGAAAGACTTTAGTGCGCATTTCCCAATTTTGGATCAATACACCTACTTGAACACTGCTTCCTGCGGTTTAATTTCCAAACAATTAGTCGAATGGAGAAATAAGCACGATATCAATTTGATGGAAGGCGGAAGTCTGTTTCGGGATTTGCACAAAGCTCATATAACGCAAATTAGAAGAGATACCGCTAGCTTCTTTGGTACTAAGGAATCGAATGTTGCCTTGGTTCCCAACTTTTCTTTTGGTCTAAATACCCTCATCGATGGGATGTCACAAGGGCTAAATGTATTATTAATTGAAAGAGATTATCCTTCCGTAAATTGGCCTTTCGAACAAAGAGATTTTAACGTTTCCTATGTTCAAATGAACGAACAACTGGAAGCTAATATTTCCGAAGCATTCCAAAAACACCCACCCGATATTTTTGCCTTTAGTATGGTTCAATACGTGAGTGGTTTACTCATTGATATCGATTTTCTTTCAGATTTAAAACGAAAATATCCACAAACGCTATTCATTACCGATGGCACTCAATTTTTGGGGACATCCCAATTCAATTTTGATGAAAGCCCACTCGATATAATTGGCGCAAGCGCCTATAAATGGCTCATTTCGGGTTATGGCAACGGATTTTTCCTCATCAAAGAAGAAGCCCAACAAAAGATTCATCCTAAAACCATCGGCTTTAACTCTGCCGATGCTCAATTTTCGAAAAAGAACGATATCGAATTTGTAGGACATTTAGAACCCGGTCATCAAGATACCTTGAATTATGGGAGTTTGGGCGAATCACTCAAATTCCTGAATGAGTTAGGAATGGATAAGATTTCTAATCACTTAGAAAAATTAACCATATCAGCCAAAAATGAATTCACAAAACTGGGACTACTAGATCCCATGATTGTCAACCGTAAGAACCAATCCACAATTTTCAATATTAAAGGAGATGCCTCACTTTTTGAGAAATTGAAGTTGGACGGAATAATTGGGTCCCTAAGGGGCGATGGAATGAGAGTTAGTTTTCACTTCTACAATACCGAAAACGATCTTCAAAAGCTACTTTCAGTATTAAAATAAAGATAATTTACTCTGTAATTTCCACACCTTTCCAAAAGGCAACATAGCCTTCAATTTGTTTGGCCGCATGCGAAGTTTCGGGATAGTACCATGCTGCGTCTTGATTCTGTTCACCATCAACTTCAAGACTGTAATAACTCGCACGACCTTTCCATGGGCAGTTAGTATGGGTATTACTTTCTTTAAAGAATTCTTTATTAATTGAATGGGCCGGAAAATAATGGTTGTTTTCGACCACCACAGTATCGTTACTTTCGGCAATCACTTTTTGGTTCCAAATAGCTTTCATAGTTTTATTTTTTTCTGAAAATGTAATTTTTAAAATAATTTTTTGAATCGGTGAAGGACGTTTCCACTTTTAGGCCCGATTCCTCGGCCAACCATTCAACCGTAGCATCGTCGTATTTTTGGGATATTTCGGTATGAATGGTCTCCCAAATATCGAATTTAACTTCCAGATTCAATGCCGGAATGTTCACCGTTTGAGCAGCAGTAGAAACTAAATAACTCTTGGCAGTGCCCGACTCGGGGTCGTAAACTTCCCAATGTTTAAATTGATCCAACTGAAAGTTTGCGTCCATTTCTCGGTTTATTCGGGCTAATAAATTTTTATTGAAAGCTTCCGTCACACCCTGTGAATCGTTATACGCATCTAAAATGATTTGCGGCTCCTTTTTTTGATCCAATCCCATAAAGAGCAGATCGTCTTCGCTCATGCTGTCCTTTAACTGAATCAAAAATTCTATAGCTTTAAGGTGTAATAAATTCCCCATATTTGAGCCCAACACCATGATAACCTTCTTCCGTTTGTTATAGTCTTTTAATCTGCTTAAGACTTCGAAGTATTCTCCTTTTTCTGGCTCCACTTCAAGATTTGGTAAGATCTCATTCAAATCTTTTTCCAATCCGGCAAGTGCATTTTCGCTTATATCTATAGGCTTGTAGGTAAAATCAATCCCCAACTCCTGGAAATAGTTCAATAGTATTTTTGTTTTCTTACCATCACCTGCTCCCAGCTCGATGAGGTCGAATCCGCCATCAGTGGTTTTAAAATATTCCGAAATTTCCTGTTTGTGAAGCTGAAATATCTCAAACTCACAATCGGTGAGGTAATATTCCTTTAGGTTCATGATCTCGCGAAATAATTTATCTCCCTCAGAGTCGTAAATGTATTTGGAATAAAGGAACTTCGGTGAAGTGGTGAGTCCTTGAAAAACATCATTCTTAAACGAGGTGTCCAATAGGACGCTTGTTTCTGTATCCATAGCAATAATAGTCGAAATTATTTGGCCAACCTTAATCCGGTAAACTGCCAGCGTAACTCGGGTTGAAAAAAGTTGCGATAAGTGGGTCGGGTATGATTTGAAGGAGTCGCAATTGATCCTCCGCGTAAAACTTTCTGATTCACCATAAATTTTCCATTGTACTCACCTAGGGCTCCGGGTGCTTTGCTGTATCCGGGATAAGGAAGATAGGCGCTTTCGGTCCATTCCCAACGGCTTCCCCATTCGAAGTGGGAATTGGCGACCTCCCATTCGAATTCGGTGGGCAATCTGCATTCTTTCCATTGAGCAAAAGCAAACGCCTCATAATACGATATGTGGCATAAAGGTGCGTGAAGATCTATTTTTTTGAGTCCGTTTAAAGTATAACAGAACCATTCATCTTCGATTTTATGCCAATACATGGGTTGGGTGATTTTATTCTGTTTTATCCATTCCCAACCATCGGAATGCCATAATTCGTGGTTAGAATAGCCTCCAGCCGTTATGAAATCCAAAAACTCTTCATTGGTGACGAGCTTGCTGGAAATTTCGAAATCTTGTAAATAAACTTTATGTCGGTTTAATTCATTGTCAAAACAAAATCCCTCATCCTTGAATCCTACTTCGTAAACTCCTTCCGCAATGGATATCCATTCATTTTCGTAAGACTGTAAAGGGTTCTCGT
>JABDKT010000119.1 GCA_013002065.1 Flavobacteriaceae bacterium | reverse complement strand
CGTTATTTACAAAATCAATAATAGGATTTCCCATTTCGTAATACGGGCTGCTGGGATCCTGATCGAAATAATTTACTTGTTCGCTTAGTACGCCGTCCTCTACCAAATAGAGAACCAATTTCATACTAGTGAGGTCATTTTCAGAGACAACTCCCACCTTCACAGCTAAGTTATTCCCGCTAAGTTGAGATTGAATAGAAATCGCAGAATTTGTATCCAGTCCTGCAATATCCACAACATCTTCTGGCGGATGAGGGTTACCCCAATTCTGAGTTCTGTTTATTCTTCCTGAGGGAAAACCAAAGACTTCAAAAGTCTCTCGTAAATTTTCCTCGAACGGAAGTGCCATATCATCGTCATTGTGAATCGCGACCACGGCGATGTCGTCAGTTTCATCGTGCACGGCCTCAATGGCTGCGGAAATTCGCGGGCAGTAACCACACCAGGCACCGGTATAATCTTCGATTACTATCTTTCGCTTCGGAATAATTACCGAAAATGCTTCTGTATCGGTGGTTACTAAGGTACCCTCAAAATCGTATTCGCCATATACTTCGAAGTTTCCTATTTCAGCAGAACTAAAGCTATCTCCTTCAATCGCCTCACCATCTACATAAAAAGTGGCGTTCTCGGTAACGTCATTGCCGTCTTCATCTAAAATGGTAAATTTAATTTCCTGATTTCGTAAAGAACTTGCTCGAACCACCAAGGCAGAGACAATATCATCAACAATTACTACCGTTTCGTCGTCGAAGTTGGAAAAATCTTCTTTTTTACTACAAGAGGCAAACAGCAGCGAGAAAACTACCAAACTAAGGCCCCAAATCTTTCGGTTCATATCATTTTTATTTTAAGCCTATAAATTTAACCTTTTTTTTGGAATGATTTTTTCATTGTACTCAACCAGCCCTATAGGATAATAGGGGATCTTTCTCTTGTGAAAGAATAAAAATTTATTAATACATTCGCAAACAAATAATACTTACTATGAGAATCTTAACCCTCTTATTTTTATTTACCACCCTAAGTTTAAGTGCCCAAAACGAAATCCCGGACGTGGATCTCACTACTATGGGAGGTGAAACTGTCAACTTCCAAGAAGTAACCAATGACGGTAATGTTAAAATTGTCTCTCTCTGGGCCACATGGTGCGTTCCTTGCCTTAAGGAATTAGATGCAATCAATGATGTTTATGAAGATTGGCAGGACGAAACACAGGTAGAACTCATAGCTATTTCTATAGACGACAGTCGAACGGTTAAAAGAGTTAAGCCACTTATCAACGGAAAAGCCTGGGACTATAAAATCCTTCTAGACACCAATAACGACCTAAAAAGAGCTCTTGGTGCAGCTACCGTTCCATTGACATTAGTGGTAAAGGACAATAAAATAGTATATCGCCATTCGGGATACAATCCCGGTTCCGAGAATGAACTTTATGAAGTAGTTCAGAAAAACGCCAACTAACAAAACGACCAAACCTACCAAAAATGAAAAACTACTTGCTATTGGCTGCTTTGGCAGTATGTTCACTGGGATTTGCACAAGAAAATGGTTACTTTTTCGGTGGCCTAGAATCGAACTCACAGTGGCTATTGGATGATTCCGATTTAAACTTTGTAGCTCCGGAAGATCAATTTCGTTCAAACAATTACTTCCAATTAAATTATAACCTCGGGAAATTCACTGCCGGAGTTCAATACGAATCTTATTTACCTTCTGCCCTTTTAGGGTATAGCCCAGATTTCGACAACGGAAACAATATTGCAACCTACTATCTAAATTTTAAAGACAAAGGTCTGGATGTAACAGGAGGGTATTTTTATGAGCAGTTTGGGAGTGGTCTAATTCTAAGAAGTTGGGAAGACCGTCAATTAGGAATTAATACCGCCATTCGTGGGGTGAGAGTGAAATTTGATGCAACCGATTTCTTCAGCCTAACCGGAATTTACGGTCAGCAAAGAAATGCGTTTGAGCTTTCCGAAGGAATTGTGCAAGGTATCGATGCCAATGTAGACGTAGGAGCCGCTTTGAAATCGGAGAAAGTTGATATCAAAGCCGGTGTAAGTTATGTAGGGCGGTATCAAGATAGGGGAATAAACGATTCTATTCCTAAAACTGTAAATGCATATGCCGCTCGATTGGATGTGGGTGCCGGGAATTTCTTTGGCGGAATTGAAGCTGTGGTGAAAGATAAAGATGTCATCGCCAACGAAGGTGTTTTAGTGAGCAATCGTTTGTACGACGGAACTGCACTTCAGGTTAACATGGGTTATGCCCAGCGCGGTTTGGGTATAAATGCTACCTTTAGACGATTAGAAAATTTCAGTTTTTATTCCGATAGATTAGCCGAGGGAAATATATACCTTCAGGAGTTAATTAATTTCGTTCCTGCCCTTACAAAACAACAAGATTATTTGCTCACCAATATTTATGTTTACAATGCGCAACCTCGATTGCTTACTTCCGACTTTGAGCGACGTGCAGGAGAAGTAGGATCACAATTTGATGTTTATTATTCTTTTCCGAAGGAATCGACTTTAGGTAAATACCGAACCAAAATAGCCGCCAACTTTGCTTATTGGGCGGGATTAGATACAACCTTCTACGACGATCTTTCCTACGACGTAGAATTTATCGGGGCCGGCGATCGTTATTTTCGAGATATCAATTTTGAAATAAAAAACCGATGGAGCAGTGCTTGGAGCACCGTGTTAACCTTTCAGAACGTCATCATTGACAAAGGTGTATCATTGGGAGGACCGTTGGGAGTTCAAGGTGATATCAAAGCTACAGTTGCCGTGGCCGAAGCCACTTACCGATTTGGTAGCGGAAAGTCACTTCGTTTTGTTGCGCAACACCTTTGGACAGAGCAGGACAGAAAGGATTGGGCTGCGGGTGTGATAGAATACAGTCTTTCTCCTCGACTTGGGTTTTTTATAGCTGATAGCTACAATTATGGAGGCGAAGGGAAAATTCATTATTACAACGTTGGAGGAAGTTACAGTAAAGGTCGAGCTCGTTTTTCCATGAACTACGGAAGACAGCGTGGCGGACTTATTTGCATTGGTGGTGTATGCCGATTTGTACCAGAAAGTAATGGTTTAAATGCCAATTTGGTGGTCACTTTTTAAAAGATATACAGATTTTAATGGCCCGATTCGCAGGAATCGGGTTTTTTTAGCTGAAACTTTAGGCGCCTTTCAAATTCCTAGTGATTGAATAGGGTAGCTTTGAAAATGTACATCGCTAAAGTCCGGCCATTCCGAATGTCAAAAAATGGCAAGATAGAATTTGTAAATCATTGTATTTTAAGGGCATCTTTGTATATTTAGCACCTAATTAACTAAAAATTAGGACAGAATAATTCTAATAATCAACTCTTTTCATAACTAAATAATTTACGATGATAAAAAAATTACTATCTCTTACTTTTATGGTTTTGATGTTCGGAATTTCCTTCGGACAAACCATAGTAAGCACGGCGCCGGAGAATAAGAAAGTTGTTCTCGAGGAATTTACGGGCATCAATTGTGTTTTTTGCCCACAAGGACATGCCATTGCGAAGGCAATTCAGGATAACAATCCGGGAAATGTTTTTCTTATTAACATTCACACCGGAAGTTTTGCCAATCCGAACACGGGTCAACCCGATTTTAGAACACCTTTTGGTTCTGCGATCGCATCTCAATCTCAGTTAGTAGGTTATCCTGCCGGAACTGTGAATCGTCACTACTTCCCCGGGCAGGCGCAAAACGGAGGTACAGGTACGGCAATGAGTCGCAATCAGTGGACTTCGGCAGCCAATGAGATTCTTGGTGAATCGTCCTATTTGAATATGGCAGTTGAAGCCGATATTGATGTTCAAACCAACGAATTAACAGTGCATGTGGAAGCTTATTACACAGGAAATAGCCCTGAAGCAACCAATATGTTAAATGTAGTGCTCCTTCAAAACAATACATTAGGACCACAAACAGGAGGAAATATGGGGAATGAGTATGTTCACCAACACAGACTAATCCATATGGTAACAGGCCAATGGGGTGAATCTATCTCACCTACTACAACCGGAACATTTATCGATCGCACCTATACGTATACCATTCCAGCCGATTACAACGATATTCCATGTTATATTGAAGATTTGGAGTTGGTTGTATTCATGACCGAAACTACTCAAGAGTTGATTAGTGGTAACGGTGCTTTCCCAACCTATTCCAACTTTCCATTCCAGAATGATGTAACTGCACGT
>JABDKT010000091.1 GCA_013002065.1 Flavobacteriaceae bacterium | reverse complement strand
AATCTATTTGCCCATCACCCAACGATCGATAACGCCCCGCACGATCTTTCCAATCACTGTATCCGCCAAAGGCTCCTTTTTTACCCGTTGGGTTAAATTCGGAATCTTTTACATGAAAGGCCTTTATAAATTCGTGATAGTGATCTATATATTCTATGTAATCCAATTGCTGTAAAACAAAATGGCTTGGATCGTAAAGGATGTTAACTGCTTTGTGATTATTAGTGGCTTTCAAAAACCTCTCGAAAGTAACTCCGTCATGTAAATCTTCACCCGGATGGATCTCATAACACACTGCCACGCCATTTTCTTCGTATTCATTCAATAAAGGAAGCCATCTTTTGGCCAATTCTTCAAAGCCCATTTCCACCAAACCGTCCGGCCGCTGAGGCCATGGGTGCCAGGTATGCCATAACAATGCCCCGCTAAATGTCGCGTGAGCATTAAGTCCGAAGTGCTTACTGGCTCGCGCAGCACTTATCATTTGCTGTCGGGCCCATTCGGTGCGTTTCTTCGGATTGTTTTTACAATCGTCCGGCGCAAAGTTGTCGAACATTAAATCGTAAGCGGGATGAACCGCTACTAACTGACCTTGCAAGTGCGTAGAAAGCTCGGTGATTTCCAATCCGTAGCTGTTGATCTTTCCTTTGAGTTCGTCACAATATACCTTGCTTTCTCCTGCTAAAGTGAGATCGATCAATCTACTTTCCCAGGTGGGGATTTGAATTCCCTTATATCCTAAATCGGAAGCCCACTGGCACAACCCTTCCAAGGAATTGAACGGAGCATGATCGTCCATGAATTGAGCAAGAAAAACAGCAGGTCCTTTAATCGTTTTCATAATCTTAATGTTTAAAGGGATTTCCAAACATTACCATCCCTATGTGATCCCACGGCGGTTTCAATAAAGTGCATACCTCGAACTCCATCGCGCATGGAAGGGAATTCGGCTGGATTGTAATCTTCTCCTCGAACTGCTTTTGCCATCCCTTTGTAAATATTTCCCATAGCATCAAAAATCCCTTCGGGATGGCCCGGTGGTAATTTGGTTCCATCCAGCGATAGTTCACTATTATAATCATGCCCGGGTTTTAGCACTCGCAAGGGCTGTCCTTCTTCCAATAAATAGAGGTAGTTCGGATTTTCCTGTTCCCATTTCAATGCTGCTTTTTTGCCATAAACCGCTACGCTAAAGTTGTTCTCTTCTCCTGTAGCAATCTGACTGGCTCTAAGCACTCCTTTTGCCGGTTTGTTAAATCGCAACAATACCGTTCCATCGATATCCATTTGATTGTCATCGTACAAATGATTGAGGTCGGCCAAAATATCTTTCACTTCCAAGCCGGTCATATATTCGATCATTTGATAAGCATGTACTCCAATATCACCCATACAACAACTTATCCCCGATTTTTCAGGATCGAGTCGCCAGGTAGTTTTTCGTAATTCAGAATCGTGTATGATAGGATTGATCCATCCTTGATAATATTGAGCATCCACTTTTTGAATTTCGCCTATTTCCCCATTGGCAATCATCATTTTCATTTGCCGAACCATGGGATAGCCCGTATATGTATGAGTTAACGCAAATAAGTTGTTATTTTTTTTCTGAATAGTCTCCAATTCCAACGCCTCCTCATATGTCATAGTCATGGGCTTTTCACAGATCACGTGAAACCCGGACTCCAGTAACTTTTTTGCCATTGGGAAATGTAAAAAGTTGGGAGTTAAAACCGAAAACACTTGGATACGTTCTTCGGATGGTAACTTCAATTCTTCGGCTACCATGGTATCAAAATCTTTATAAATTCGGTTGGTGGGGATTCCTATTTCCGAAGCAAATTTTAAACTGGCTTCATGATTTGGATTAAAAACAGCTCCCGTTAATTGGTAAGCATCGAACATACTAGCTGCTACTCGATGAAGTACTCCAATCAATGAGTCTCCACCACCGCCTAAAACTCCCCATCTAATTTTGTTACTCATATATTATTCTTTGTATTCGATTTTTTCATTTTTAAACAGTAGGGCAAAAATTACCAATACAACAGCTGCAAAAATAGCCGGGAAGGTCCAAATGGATTTCCAAATATGGCCACCTTCTGCAATAACATTAGCATCGGTTACTTTTCCGGCAACGTAAAACCCAATCAACATTCCCACACCATAAGTGGCGAGGGTTATTAGACCTTGAGCCGCACTTTTTACTTTCTCACCGGCCTTGCTATCGGTATATATTTGTCCTGAGACGAAAAAGAAATCATAGCAAATTCCATGGAGCACAATTCCTGTAATAATCATAAAGAAAAGTTCACCCGTATTTCCGTAGGAAAATAATAAATAGCGAACCGCCCAGGCGAGCATACCTACGAGGATTGTCTTTTTGAATCCGAATTTCTTAAAGAAGAACGGAAGCAAGAGCATAAATAATACTTCGGAAATTTGACCGGCCGAAGCCCATGCCGTTGAATTTTCTACACCGCTTTCTGTGAGAAACGGACTTAAATTCTGGTAGTAAAATGCCAGCGGAATGCAAATGAGTACCGAGGATAAAAAGAATACCAGGAAGTTTCGATCTTTTAATAGTCCGAGCGCTTCCAAGCCTAAAATTTCGGAAAGACTCACTTTCTCTCCTTTAGCCACGCTGGGGGGCGTCTTAGGTAACATAAAACTGAAAACCCCTAAGATACCTGAAGCAATTGCCGTCATTAAAAAGGTATTGGCCAATAATCCTTCAGAAATACCCTCCATCGAATCCCACTTAAAAGCAAAACTTATCAATAAGCCCGCAACAATCCAACCTACCGTTCCCCAAACTCTAATGAGTGGAAACTGTTTGGAAGGATCACTCAACTGATTAAACGAAACCGAATTCACCAAGGCAAGAGTTGGCATATATGCAATCATATATCCCAAAACATAGGGGTAAAAGACGTTAAACTCTGTAGCCTGCGACATTTGATACATTAGGAATGCACCTATAAGATGTAGAACACCTAAGATTCGCTCGGCATTAAAGAATCGGTCGGCGATGAGTCCGATAATAAAAGGCGCAATAATCGCTCCCCATGATTGGGTGGAATAAGCCATGGCAGTATCACCTCCCGTAGCCGAAAGGTTGTTCCCTAAAAAGGTACCCATGGTCACGAACCAGCCTCCCCAAATAAAGAATTCGAGGAACATCATAAAGGACAATTTAATATAAGTGAGAGATTTCATGTGGTTGGTTTAGTTAGCTTGTTGGTGTGCTTTTATAATAAGAGCTTTAGTTGCAAGAATGCCTTCTGTGGGGTCCATGTATTCTTCATTTTCATATTCAACTCCAATAATTCCTGAGAAATTAGCATCTTTTAATATTTGCATCATTTTGTAATAATCGGTAGTAGTTTCGTCACCATTTTCATCGAAGTCATTTGATTTAGCCGAAACACCTCCGGCAAATGGGAGTAGTAACTTTATGCCTTTATAACGATCATATTCATCGAGACAAGGACCATTCCAACGATCTCCGCCTTCTCTAAGCACACACCAATTCCCAAAATCGGGTAGTGTTCCTACTGACGATAAATTCACCTCATCTATCACAGAAACCATTAGCTCCGGATTGTTAGATAGTTGTGCATGATTTTCGGGAAGGACTTTGATGTTTTTTTCAAGCGCGTACGCACCTAATTCTTTTAAGGAAGCCACACTAGCCTTGTGCCAAGGCTCTATTTCGGTGTAACCGAATAAGTTCACTCGAATTGCCGGACATCCAATTTCAACGGCAGCGTCCACCCAGGCTTTATGCATTTCGACAGCGGCTTTTCTTTTTTCTTCGGAAGGATCTGCAAGTTCACCTGCCGTATCTATCATAATCAAGTTTGGATTAACTTCAAATTCTTCATTTTTTTCTTTCCATGCCGCGGCCAATCTCATAACCTCTTCCTTATAAGGTTTGTTTGGGTCGATTGCATAGAGTTGATCTACGTATTCAATATTATCAAAACCGAGTTCCTTGGCTTTTTCAGCAAAATCCATGGCATCCATTTCTCCTTTTTGAATAGGTAAATGGTAGGACCATTGTGCAAGCGAAATGGTAAGAGGCTCGTTGTTCATTTTGACTTCATCATTTTCTGTTTGCGCATCCGATTCCGCAATCTGTTCGGTTTCAGAGGACGTATTTTTACACGAAAATAATAGGGTGCAAACGAGTAAAAGGGTAGCGTATTTCTTCATAATAATAATTGCTTGATTTTATTCTGCTGAAATGAGCACTTCAGAATGAATAATTTTGCCCTAAGGTAACTTTTTTTTGAAAAAAACTTTGGTCTCTTGTGCTTTGAGTTAGCATATTCGCAACCGAAAACGTTTTCGTATATAGAACTCCTAATTTTAAGATAGGATTTTTGCCAAATAGAAAAAAAAACGAGACATTAGAGGGTTAAGTTTTCGAATATCAATTCATCGAACTTATTTTTAGTATCTAAACAAAAATCAACTAACCAATTATTTTATAAAAGTTTATGGCAAACCCTAATGAACAATACGATGCAATTGTCGTGGGATCTGGAATTAGTGGTGGCTGGGCCGCCAAAGAGCTATGTGAGAAAGGCTTGAAAACGCTGGTTTTAGAGCGTGGTAGAATGGTAAAACATATTGAAGATTACCACACCATGAATATGGACCCATGGGATTTTAAATTTAAAGGCCAACTCCCTCAAGAAGAATTAGCCAAACAGGAAAAACAAAATCGTACCGGCTACACGACCGATGAAGCCCATCGGCATTTCTTTGTCAACGACTTAGAACATCCTTATAACGAGACCAAACGATTCGATTGGATGCGCGGGTATCATGTAGGAGGTCGATCTATTGTTTGGGGACGTCAAAGTTATAGACTGAGCGACATCGACTTCGAGGCTAATAAAAAAGAAGGTATTGCCGTGGACTGGCCCGTTCGTTATAAAGACATATCTCCTTGGTACGATAAAGTGGAAGAATTTATAGGGGTAAGTGGTGAGAATTTAGGTTTGCCTCAACTACCGGACGGTAAATTTTGCCCACCCATGGAGTTAAATTGTGCCGAAACCGACTTAAAAGATAAAATTGCCAATAATTACACAGATGGTAGAGTATTAACCATAGGACGCACCGCTCATATTACCGGAACCGGTACTTTTGAAGGACGTTCTGCCTGTCAGTTTAGGAATCGATGTATGCGGGGATGTCCGTTTGGAGGATATTTCAGCAGTAATTCATCTACCTTACCTGCTGCTGAAAAAACCGGAAATCTTACCATTCGGCCACACTCAATCGTAGCCGAGGTTATCTACGATGAAAAATCGGGTAAGGCCAGTGGTGTGAAAGTGATCGACGCAGAGTCCAAAGAAGAAATTGTTTTCAATGCGAAAGTTGTTTTCTTGTGCGCTTCTGCCATTGCTAGTGCAGCCATCTTGATGCAATCAAAAAGCAAGCGTTTCCCGAATGGAATGGGGAACGATAGCGGCGAACTTGGACATAATATAATGGATCATCACTTCAAAGCAGGTGCCTGGGCTACTGTGGATGGATTTGAAGATAAATATTATAAAGGAAGAAGACCCAACGGAATTTACATCCCACGATTTAGAAATGTGGGTGGAGAAACCGACCAAAAAACCTTTAAGAGAGGATATGGTTATCAGGGAGGTGCCAGTAGAAGTCATTATGAAGAATTAGTGGCAGAATTGGCCTATGGAAAGGAATTAAAAGACACAGTTACTAAACCGGGCAAATGGAGAATGTTGTTACTTGGATTCGGAGAATGTCTTCCTTACCATGAGAACAAGATGACCCTGGATTATGACAAGCTAGATCAATGGGGATTACCCACAGTAACTTTCGATGCTGAATGGAAAGAAAACGAATACGAAATGCGTAAAGATATGGTGCAGCAGGCCGTTGAGATGTTAGAAAACGCGGGCTACTCCGATATCGATCCTTGGGACGATCCCGGCGCTCCGGGCTTGGGAATTCACGAAATGGGAACCGCACGTATGGGGAAAGACCCAAAGACTTCGGTACTAAACGGAAATAATCAAATTCACGCAGTACCTAATGTTTATGTAACCGATGGATCTTTTATGACTTCAGCGAGTTGTGTAAATCCGTCGTTGTCTTATATGGCTTTTACCGCCAGAGCAGCGAATCATGCAGCCAATCAACTTAAAAAAGAAGCGTAATGGATAGAAGAAAAGCATTAAAGAACATAGGTTTAGGTGCCGGCTTTTTGGTGGCTACTCCAACGATCATGAGTTTATTGCAAAGCTGCAATAACGAACCCGAATTTATCCCGGTTTTCTTTTCGCAGAGCGAGGGACATGCGCTTCGTCGAATGGTGGATTTGATAATTCCTTCCGATGAGAACGTTCCAGGCGCCGTGGATGTTGGTGTTCATAGCTTCATCGATAAATATTGTAATGAAGTGATGGATGAAGAAGATCAAGCGATGATACGAGCGGGTTGGACGGCTATCGATGAAAAATTCAAGAGTACATTTGAAAAGGAACTTTCCGAAGGAAAACCCGAAGACTTCACACAATTATTGGATGAGTATTTAAAAACTTCGGAAGAGGAACAAAAGGCATTTGGCAAGAAAATGGGTGAGTTTATGATGGCCTTTGAAAACGATCCATCTGCCAAGCCCGATTCGGATGCGCTTATTTTTAGCACCCTTGCCGGATTAAGAGGAATTACAATTTGGGGCTGGAAATCTAGCGAAGAAATTGGTAAAAACGTGCTTTGGTACGATCCGGTTCCGGGTCAGCAAAAAGGATGTATTCCCTTAAGTGAGGCAGGAAACGGAAATGTTATGGCCTTATAATTTTCAGAAAATGAAAAGAAGACAATTTATAAAGAAAGGAGCCTTGACGGGCTCCTTTTTGACTTTTGGTAGTGCTGCCATTGCTTCGGAAATGGTGACGGGGACATCTAGTGAAGTACAACAACCTCACAATTTCAATTTGAAATATGCGCCACATGACGGAATGTTTAAGGCGCATGCGGGAGATTCTATTTTGGATCAGCTTCACTTCATGGCCGATCAAGGCTTTACGGCCTTTGAGGATAATGAAATGAAAAATCGTTCAGTAGAAGAACAAAAAGCCATGGCTAAAGTAATGCAGGAACGAAATTTAGACATGGGTGTATTTGTAGCACATAATATTTATTGGAAAGAACCCAACTTAGCAAGCGGCAAACAAGACTGGAGGGATGAGTTTTTGAATGAGATAAGAGAGTCGGTTGAGGTGGCGAAAAGAGTGAATGCCAAATGGATGACAGTGGTGCCTGGTCATGTCGATTTGCGATTGAATATGAATTATCAAATGGCAAATGTGATAGAGACATTAAAGCAGGCAAGTGCGATTTTAGAGCCACACGAATTAGTCATGGTATTGGAACCTTTAAATTTTAGAGATCATCCGGGACTATTTCTAACCGAATCTCCACAAGCGTATGAAATCTGTAAAGCAGTTGATAGTCCTTCTTGTAAGATCTTATTCGATATTTACCATCAGCAAATCCAGGAAGGGAATTTAATACCGAATATTGAGCATTGCTGGGATGAAATTGCGTATTTCCAAATAGGAGACAATCCAGGGCGAAAGGAACCTACCACGGGTGAAATAAATTATAAAAACGTGTTCAATTATATACATTCCCGAGGCTTCAAGGGAATTCTAGGAATGGAACACGGAAACTCTAAAGATGGAAAGGCAGGTGAAATTGCTGTGATAGATGCCTACAAAAAAAGCGATGACTTTCTGTAAAATCACCGCTTTTATTTTTACTGAAATTTAATTTCATTCTACGATAAACTTACCTTTCATCATACCTGAATGTCCTGGAAAACTGCATACAAAATCATAGGTTCCAACCGGTGGTGCATCAAAAGTGATAGAGGTAGATTGTCCGCCTCCAATCATTTTGGTATGAACGATTACATCTTTGCCGTTATCGGGAATCCAATCGGCGGGTTCGCCGGCATTAGCAGCCGCTAATGCAAAAGTTGGAATGTCGATTCCTTGTTTTAAAATCACAAAATTGTGTCCCATAACTTTTAAATCTAGTTTTCCGACGTGACGTAAATTAATGGTTACTTCCTGACCTTCTTTTACTTTGATTTCGGCCGTGTCGAACTTCATCAAATCGTTTCCGGAAATTCCAATGGTAACCGAATTCTTATCGGTTTCTTTGGGAGTTTCTTTGGTGCCAATCTTCACCGATTCCTCACTCTTTTTTTCTTTTTCACCACCACAGCTTATGAAAAGTGCCAAGGCTATAAGTGGAATCCATGTTTTTGAGAATTTCATAGTTTAAGTTATTTCGAATTTAAAAATTGGAGGGTACGTTCTTCACTGTAATATATTTTGTGTGATTTATGAAAACCAACATGCCCTCCGTGTTTTGGAGTTTCAAGATAAATGTTTTTAGAACCGGATGCAAGTGCTTTGGGATAGCAATTAGTAGAAAGAAAGGTGTCGTTTGATGCGTTCAGAATTAAAACCGGAATCTTTATCTGTGGCAGGAATTGTAAACTGCTATTTTTTTGATAATAATCGTAGGCGTCTTGAAATCCGTGCGCCGGAGCTGTATAAATATTGTCGAAGTCAAACAATGATTTGATATTTTTCAGTTTAGTCGGATTCATTTCTTCAGGAAACCGAACCATTTTATTTTTATACTTACTCTTCATATCGATTAAGAAAGAGGTTCTGTAAACCCAGTTTTGAGCTTGAGATAGTCTTTCGAGGGAACCCTTGAGATCCAAAGGGCTTGAAATCGCCACTCCCGATGTAATTTCCGAAGGCACCCTTTCTCTCTCACCTAGATATTTCAGTAGTAAATTACCACCCAAACTAAAACCGATAAGTGAGATTTCGGCATACTTGTCCAGAGATAAGATATGGTTAATTACCTGTTCAAGGTCGGCTGTTTTTCCTGCATTATAAGATTCGTATTTCAAATTAGCTTCACCGCTACAACCCCTATAATTCACGGCACATACGTCCCAACCATTTTGATATAGTATGTGCGCTTGTCCGAGTATATAAGTGCGTTGGGCATTGCCTTCTAAACCGTGCAATAAAACCGCTAATTTTCTATTTTCTGTTTCTGAAAAAGTAAAATCCAAGTCGATAAAATCGCCATCATTTAAAGTAATCCTTTCTCGAACCTGAGGGACCGTTGGCGAGACTCTTAACTTAGCCGAATAGATTGTCGAGAAGTGCCCATTTTTAAACAATCCGCCGGCTTTGTAATTTGAAGTAATTATGGGCATTTAAGGAAATATTCTGATCAATTTTTTAAAGGGATTAAAGATAGTTTAAAAAGAAAAAACAGAAATTATATAGGAATGTTTTTCTGAAACGTTCATTTCATTAATTTTGGTGGAGATATAATTATGCCAAGAAGCGAAGAATTTGATAGAGAAAAGGTAATTGACCAAGCCAAGAGGGTTTTTTGGAGCAAGGGGTATCATGGAACTTCCATGCAGGATTTAGTCGATGCGACACAGCTAAACCGAAGTAGTATTTATAATTCCTTCGGAAGTAAGATGGATTTATACAAATTAACTTTAGAGAGTTATGCAAGGGAGAGTGCCGGAATCTTTTCGGAAGTTGCGAAGCAGAAGAAGAATGCCATGGAATCGATCGGGCTTATATTTCTTTACGAAATGAATCGAATCTTTAACGACGATGAAAAAAATGGGTGTATGATTATAAATAGTATTACTGAAATGGGGAATCAATCTGAAGATTTAGAATTATTTCTAACATCCAATCACAAAGATATGGTTCGAAGATTTGAAGACTTGGTTCGAAGGGGACAGCAGGAAGGCTCTATCCGCAACTCAGAAAATTCGTTACATCTATCGAACTATCTGGTAAGTGCGTTTCAAGGATTCAAAATCACCGGGCTGTACACCAAAGATCTTGATACATTTAAAGGGGTCATCCAAAATATTCTTAAAACGATCGCTTAGCAAGCAAATAATTAGACTTTAAAGCCCCGGGCTCAAACTAATTTCTTGTTAACTTTAATCAAAAAGGAGTTTAAACAGTCACATTTTTTGTTTTTTTGTACTCTTCAGAATAAAACTATGTATTTAAAAGAGTTCGAAATAAGATGGAGCGATATAGACGCCAACCGTCATTTGGCCAATAGTGCCTATATCAATTTTATGAGTCACACTCGTATGAGT
>JABDKT010000051.1 GCA_013002065.1 Flavobacteriaceae bacterium | reverse complement strand
ATACCTCGTCGTATTCCACTTCGGCTACAAAATCTTTGGTTTGTATTTCTTCTGCGATTTCTTTTAATTTTTCCGGAGTAACAAAGTCGGCCAATATCTCGACGTCGATACTATTTTGTAACGGATTGTAACCTAGAAACTCCAAATAGTCCTCACCAATCGTTTCAATATGCTGCTCGGCAGCTTGTTCTTTGGAAATATAATTGGCAGACTTAGTGTATTCTGCCATTTCAAGACTTTGTTTTAGTTGGTTGATCTCAACCTCCTTCGCGTCGTCTTTTAGATAAATGGAAAGCGGAATCTGCTCTTTAAAGTAATTTGAAATCTGATTCGAATTAATTACAAATAGTCCTAAGAGTCCTAACAAAAAAAGCACCAATGAGATACTTATCACCACCGAAAAATAAGAAGATATAAGTCGGCGTTTTTGATATTTTTCGAAGGATGAAGCCATAGAAAATATAGATAGTTTGGGTTAAAAATACAACGAATTTTACTTCTCTCACTTACTAACGCTTAAACTTTTCTCTTTCGTACAATAGGTGTAAATTTGCGGCGTATTCCACAGCCCTGGCGTAGGGATAAATCTATTAAACAGAACCGATGAGTAAATATCATTTCAACGATATAGAAGCCAAATGGCAAAAATTCTGGGCCGAAAATCAGACTTTTAAAGCCAGCAATGAAAGCGACAAGCCCAAATATTATGTTTTGGATATGTTTCCTTATCCGTCGGGTGCCGGGCTGCATGTTGGTCATCCCTTAGGGTATATTGCCAGTGATATCTACTCTAGGTTTAAAAGACATCAAGGGTACAATGTTTTGCATCCCATGGGTTATGATAGTTTCGGTTTGCCGGCAGAGCAATATGCCATTCAAACAGGACAGCATCCCCGAAAAACAACCGAAGAAAACATTGCCCGCTATCGGGAACAATTAGATAAAATTGGTTTTTCGTTCGATTGGAGCCGTGAAGTTCGAACGTCTAGTCCTGATTACTACAAATGGACGCAATGGATTTTTATACAATTGTTTGAAAGCTGGTATTGTAAGGGTCACAGCAAAGCATTTCCCATTTCAGAATTAATAAAACTTTTTGAAGAAGAAGGTAACGCAAAAATCAACGCGGAATGCGATGCGAAAGTCGAAACCTTTACCGCAGAGGAATGGAATAATCATTCCGAAGAACACAAAGAGAAAATCTTACTAAAATATCGCCTTACGTATCTGGCAGAAACAGAGGTAAATTGGTGTCCGCAATTAGGAACTGTGCTAGCGAATGATGAAATTGTGAATGGTGTTTCTGAAAGAGGAGGTTTTCCTGTGGTTCGTAAGCGAATGAAACAATGGAGCATGCGAATTACGGCATACGCTCAAAGATTGTTGGACGATTTAGATACGATAGATTGGCCACAACCCTTGAAAGATTCCCAAACCAATTGGATTGGCCGTTCGGAAGGGGCTTCAGTGCAGTTTAAAATAAAAGACCACGACGGACATATTGAGGTTTTTACCACTCGACCCGATACAATTTACGGTGTGAGTTTTATGACTTTGGCTCCAGAGCATGACTTGGTAGATAGAATCACTACCATGGACCAACGTTATGATGTTTCTCAATATATCGAAGCTACAGCAAAAAGAAGTGAGCGTGAGCGCATGGCCGATGTAAAATCCATTAGCGGAGTATTTACAGGAGCCTATGCGATCCATCCTTTTACAGGAGAAGATATTCCTATTTGGATAGGAGATTATGTTCTAGCTGGCTACGGAACAGGAGCTGTGATGAGTGTGCCTTGCGGAGATCAAAGAGATTATGACTTCGCCAAGCATTTTAATATTCCCATCCCTAATATTTTTGAAGGTGTGGATATTTCTGAAGAAGCTTACGCCGATAAAGAAAATACGATCATTGCAAATAGTGACTTCATCAACGGATTAAATTATGCTGAAGCGACTCGGAAGATTATCGACGCCTTAGAAGAAAAAGGACAGGGCGAGGGTAAAATTAACTACCGATTGAGAGATGCGGTTTTTTCGCGTCAAAGATATTGGGGTGAGCCCTTTCCCGTGTATTATAAAAATGGGTTGCCGCAAATGATCGATTTTGAGCATTTGCCATTAACCCTTCCGGAAGTGGAAAAATATTTACCTACCGAGGATGGCGAACCTCCTTTGGGCCGTGCCGATGTTTGGGCATGGGATTCTGAAAAGAATGTAGTTGTGCCTAATCATAAAGTGGATCACGAAACAATTTTCCCTTTAGAATTGAACACCATGCCAGGTTGGGCGGGTAGTAGCTGTTATATGTTCCGCTATATGGATCCTGGAAATGGCGCTGAACTTGCTTCCGAAGAAGCCATGAAATACTGGGAAAATGTAGATTTATATGTAGGGGGAAGTGAGCATGCTACCAGTCACTTATTATACAGCCGATTTTGGGTAAAATTCTTGTTTGATAGAGGTGTGTTGAAGGTAAATGAACCTGTAAAAAAATTGATCAATCAGGGGATGATTTTGGGAACGAGTGCAATCGTTTATCGTATCTCAGGGACTAACAAATATGTTTCAAACGGATTAAAAGGCGAATACCAATGTGATGAAATTCGTGTGGATGTGAATTTGGTAAATGCTTCGGATGAGATAGATATTGAAGCTCTAAAAAACTGGCAACCTCAATTCGCCGATGCCGAGTTTATCTTGGAAGATGGAAAATACATTGTGGGCAGAGAGGTCGAAAAAATGTCGAAGCGATGGTTTAATGTTGTCAATCCGGATGATATCTGTGAACAATACGGGGCAGATACCTTGCGCATGTATGAAATGTTTTTGGGTCCTATAGATCAGGCCAAGCCATGGAACACAGCCGGAATTACAGGAGTCCACAGTTTCTTGAAAAAACTTTGGAAATTATACCATTCGGGAGAGAATGAAAGTTTTATGGTTTCTGAAGGGGAAGCTTCCAAAGACAGTCTTAAAACCTTGCATAAAACTATTAAGAAGGTAGAAGAGGATATTGAAAACTTCAGCTTTAATACCTCTGTATCGACCTTTATGATTGCCGTGAATGAACTCACGAGTCAGAAATGCACAAACAGAGATGTGTTATCGAATTTAATTGTACTAATCTCACCCTATGCACCTCATATTTCAGAAGAAATCTGGCAAAAACTAGGAAATACCGAAAGTATTTCAACGGCGCCCTTTCCAAAATTTGATGCTTCTCATTTGGTTGAGAGCAGTAAGGAATACCCAATTTCTTTTAACGGTAAAATGCGGTTTAAGTTAGAATTGCCGTTGGATATGGGCAAGGATGACATAGAAGCTGCGGTCTTGTCTCACGAAAAAACAAAACAATATCTGGACGGTCGCACACCTAAGAAGGTTATTGTTGTGCCGGGTAAAATTGTCAACGTAGTGGGTTAAATTTTTCGATCGTTGACTGTTTGTCAGTAATAAAAATTCGGTTCAATTTTTGTTATTTCCTTCGTATATTTAATTAGAAAATTTAAGAGCTATGATGGGATATTATTTACTCGCAGGAGTCATTTTCCTTGTGAGCATGTACGTAAGCAATAAACTAAAAAGTAAATTCAAAAAATATTCTAAGGTTCATTTACAAAATGGACTAAGCGGAAAAGAAATTGCCGAAAAAATGTTGGCCGATAATGGTATTATGGATGTTCAGGTGATTTCTACACCCGGAATGTTGACAGATCATTATAATCCGTCAAATAAAACTGTAAATCTAAGTGAAGGTGTGTATCACCAGCGTAATGCGGCGGCTGCGGCAGTGGCGGCTCACGAATGTGGGCATGCTGTCCAACACGCAACGGCGTACGGTTGGCTGCAAATGAGAAGTAAAATTGTACCGGCTGTTGGTGTTGCCAGTAAGTTGTCCAACTTTGTAATTATGGCGGGACTTATTCTTTCGGTCTCGGGTTCATTTATAGGAAATTCTATTTTCTTGGTAGGTATTTTATTATTTGCGGTAACCACAGCTTTTGCGTTTATCACCCTACCCGTGGAATTCGACGCTAGTAAGCGTGCCTTGGTATGGTTGGAAACCAATAATATGGTGACACAAAGTGAATATGCGGGTGCAAAAGATGCTTTAAAATGGGCTGCGAGAACTTATGTAGTGGCTGCACTAGGATCGCTAGCGACATTGATTTACTTTATCATGATATTTTTGGGGAGGCGTTAAGTACGTCTTGGGAATATTCTCTTCAACCACCAACATTATCGGGATTGTACCCTAAATAATTGGTAAAGTGTTCTTTGAATTCGATACCATAGGTAGCGAGTTCTTCAAGGATGGGTTCATACACTTCTTTTGTAATGGGAATCTGAACACCGGGAGTTTTTATTTCCCCGTTTAAAATTCTAAGTGCC
>JABDKT010000227.1 GCA_013002065.1 Flavobacteriaceae bacterium | reverse complement strand
CTGATTCTCTTGAGGTAATTCTCCTTTAAATAAGAAAGACAACACATCTTTATTCACTTTTTCAATCATTACTTTAAACAATTCGAAGGCTTCAAATTTGTAAATAAGCAATGGGTCTTTTTGTTCGTGAACCGCTAATTGAACACTTTGCTTTAACTCATCCATCTTACGAAGGTGCGTTTTCCAAGAATCGTCAATTATAGCTAAAGTTATGTTCTTTTCGAAATCGTTTACCAGTTGTTTTCCTTCAGATTCATAGGCTTTTTCAAGGTCGGTAGCAACATTTAGTGTTTTTACACCATCGGTAAAGGGCACTAAAATTCTTTTGAATTTATCACCTTGGGTTTCATAGACATTTTTAATGACCGGGAAAGCCATTTCAGCATTACGAGCCATTTTATCTTGGTAATGACTGTAAGCCGCTTTATAGATTTTTCCGGCAATATCCTTAACACTTAAACTTTCAAATTCTGACTTTGAAATAGGAGAACTCATCGAGAAATAACGAATCAATTCGAATTCGAAATTTTTATAATCCTGAGCTCCTTTGTTTGTTTCGGCGATAACTTCCGAAGTATCATAAATCATATTGGCGATATCCACACGAAGTCGCTCTCCAAATAAGGCATTGTAACGACGCTTGTAAATTACCTCTCTTTGGGCATTCATGACATCATCGTACTCCAATAATCGTTTACGGATTCCGAAGTTGTTTTCCTCAACCTTCTTCTGTGCACGCTCAATGGATTTCGAAATCATAGAATGCTGAATCACTTCACCCTCCTTTAATCCTAATCTATCCATCATTTTGGCAATACGTTCACTACCAAAGAGGCGCATTAAATTATCTTCCAGCGAAACATAAAATTGTGAACTTCCCGGATCTCCTTGACGACCACTACGACCACGAAGCTGTCGGTCCACACGACGCGAATCGTGACGCTCGGTACCTACAATGGCTAAACCACCTGCCGCTTTAACTTCGTCGCTAAGTTTAATATCCGTACCACGACCTGCCATATTGGTTGCAATGGTCACAATTCCGGCATTACCAGCTTCGGCAACAATATCGGCTTCTTTTTTGTGCAATTTCGCGTTCAGTACGTTATGCGGAATGTTACGGATACTCAACATTCTACTCAGTAATTCTGAAATATCAACCGAAGTCGTACCAATCAACACGGGTCTTCCAGCGTTTGAAAGCTCCACTACCTCTTCAATTACCGCATTGTATTTTTCACGTTTTGTTTTGTAAATTTTATCGTCTCTATCATCCCGAGCGATGGGTCTGTTGGTTGGAATTTCAACTACGTCCAGTTTATAGATTTCCCAAAGTTCGCCAGCTTCCGTAACTGCGGTACCGGTCATACCGGCAAGCTTGCGGTACATTCTGAAGTAATTTTGAAGCGTAATTGTAGCAAACGTTTGCGTAATCGCTTCAATTTTTACATTCTCCTTGGCTTCAATAGCTTGGTGTAATCCGTCGCTATAACGACGCCCATCCATAATACGACCAGTTTGCTCGTCAACAATCATAACTTTATTTTCCATCACAACGTATTGATCGTCTTTTTCAAATAGGGTATAGGCTTTAAGTAACTGATTTAACGTATGAATTCGCTCACTCTTAACACCAAAATCTCTAAAAAGGTCTTCTTTAAGATTTGCTTCCTCTTCTGGCGGAAGGTTTTGATCTTCAATTTTTGCGATTTCAGTACCAATTTCAGGCATTACAAAGAAATCTGGGTTGTCTTTTCCTGAAAGGAATTCAATTCCTTTATCGGTTAATTCGATCTGATTGTTTTTTTCTTCAATCACAAAATACAACTCGGCATCAACCTTAGGCATTTCCCGGTTGTTATCCTGCATATAGAAATTTTCGGTTTTCTGAAGGATTTGTTTTACTCCTTCTTCCGATAGGAACTTAATCAGGGCTTTATTTTTTGGAAGCCCACGATATACCCTCAATAGCTGAAACCCTCCTTCTTTGGTGTCTCCTTCGGCAATAAGCTTTTTGGCTTCAGCTAAAACACCGGTTAAGTATTTTCTCTGAACTTCAACGATGCTTTCAATTTTTGGTTTCAATTCGTTAAACTCGTGTCGTTCTCCTTCAGGAACAGGTCCCGAAATAATTAAGGGTGTACGAGCGTCGTCAATTAAAACACTATCCACCTCATCTACAATGGCGTAGTGATGTGGTCGTTGCACCAAATCGTTCGGCGCATGCGACATATTATCACGCAAATAATCGAAACCAAATTCGTTATTGGTTCCGTAGGTAATATCTGCATTATAGGCTTTTCTTCGCTCTGCTGAATTTGATTGATGTAAATCGATACAATCCACGCTTAACCCGTGAAACTCAAATATAGGTGCCATCCAAGCACTGTCACGTTTCGCTAGGTAATCATTGACTGTTACAAGGTGTACCCCGTTTCCGGCTAGAGCATTTAAATAGACGGGAAGAGTAGCCACTAAGGTTTTTCCTTCTCCCGTTTGCATCTCTGCCACTTTACCTTGGTGCAAAGCAATACCTCCAATAAGCTGCACATCGTAATGCACCATATCCCAAGTAACCTCTTTTCCAGCAGCGTCCCATGAATTACTCCAAATAGCTTTATCACCATCGAGGGTAACGTAGTCTTTTGTAGCAGAAATTTCTCTATCAAACGGACTTGCAGTAACCGTAAGGCTTGTATTGTCTTTAAAACGCTTGGCAGTTTCTTTAACTACAGCAAAGGCTTCGGGTAGTATATCGTTTAGGGTTTTCTTTTCTACTTCATAGCGATCATCTTTTAGCGCATCTACTTGGTTATAGATATCTTCTTTTTTATCGATGTCTTCTTCTTTTTCGGCATCTTTTAACAGCGCATCGATTTGGTCTTGAATCTCCTTTTGATCTTCTTTTATTCGCTTTCTGAATGCATCAGATTTTGCTCTAAGCTCATCAAGTGATAAGCTCGCTAT
>JABDKT010000218.1 GCA_013002065.1 Flavobacteriaceae bacterium | reverse complement strand
TAAGAGCACTGAATACCAATTATGGCGAATTTCAGCACGGCTTATTTACCGATAAGAAAGATCAACTTTCAAACGATTTCTTCGTGAATCTACTCGACCTTAATACAAAGTGGAAAGCTGTTTCTGAAGAGGAGAATCTATTTGAAGGACGTGATCGTGTTTCGGGAGAATTGAAATGGACGGCGACTCGAGTGGATCTCATTTTTGGTTCCAATACCGAATTGCGTGCCCTTGCCGAGGTGTATGCGACCGACGATGCTAAAAGTCGTTTTGTAAATGATTTTGCAGCGGCATGGACTAAAGTGATGAATCTAGATCGTTTCGATCTGAAATAATAAAGGTATGAGCCCATTGGGCCCAAAAAATAAAAAGTCTCAAACTTCGGTTTGGGACTTTTTTTATGCAAAATATCGCAGAAAATGCAAACCCCCGGTGAATGGCCGGGGGTTCTAAGTTAATCTAGTTATTAATAATATATTCACCTTTATTATAACCTTTTAATTAACTGTATCATTATTATTATTGGTTAATCGTAATACTGTTAGTTGAAGTAAGGTGAATACGTGAGGTTACGATTTCATTATTCCAAATGTAATCTTTTACTTAGGATAAATCCAAAATATTCTCGAAAAAAGCACTATTGTTTTCGATGAATTACGTTTCTTGTAAGTTGATGCTTACAAAATTTGATAATTATTTTTATTTAGTTCTTATTTTAGATCTTGAACGTAATCACCGGCATATTTGCGTGATTTACAAGATCTTCACTTATGCTTCCATTAAAAAAATGTGCCAATCCTTTGCGTCCATGTGTACTCATTCCTACCAATTGTGCGTCATTTTCTCTTGCAAATCCGAGGATTCCTTTTTCAACAGCAGTATCGTTGTAGATGTTTAAGGTATAATTATCAACGTTTATTCCTTTCACAAAATTTCGCATGATTTTATTGGCTTCAGCGGTGGTTTTGAAGTCGTTGGGAGTGTTGATATACAACAAATGCATTTTGGCGTCCATAGCCTGTGCAAAATTTTGAGCTTTACTGAAAGGTTTTCTACATTCTTCGGAAAAATCTGTAGCGAAAACAAAATCTTTTATTTCGAAATGCGGATGTTCATTTTTTATCACCAGCACGGGTATATCGGAAGTTCTCACTACTTTTTCGGTATTACTTCCAATGAACATTTCTTTAAATCCGCTCAATCCGTGAGAGCCCATTACCACTAAATCAATATCTTTTTCTTTAACGGTTTCCTTGATATCGTCATAAATTTCGCCATGACCAATCGCGCTCAAAACTTCAATGTCGTCGAGATAGGGACGTTCTAATAAAGGTTCCAATTTTTGCTCGGCCAAACGAATAAAATACAAGGATTCGGGCATGGCATTATTTCTTCCTACTTCATTTAAATGAGAAGGTAAATCCAATGAATGTTCGAGATATATTTGGCTGTTATTTTTTCGGGCGATATGGGCCGCCACCTTTAGGGCATTTTCGGCTTGATTAGAAAAGTCGGTGGGGACAAGAATTCTTTTCATAGGGAATTGGTTTGGATGGTTTTAGTTCACAAAAATTACAAAATATTCGTGAGACCGTGAGGTTTTTATTATACCAAAATTTATAGTATATTTGCACCGAATTTAATGAGCAACAAGGCGAGGGGACAAAAAGTCCCCTCTTTTTATAGCTAAAATTGATGCAGGATAAAGTAAAAGCCCTACTGGACGCGGCTCTGGCCGAAAATACTTCCCTCTTTTTAATCGATTTAAGCATTTCCGAAGGAAATCACATTAAAGTGATTATCGATGGAGATGAAGGAGTGAAGGTGGAAGACTGTATTGCGGTAAGCCGGGCCATAGAGCATAATCTGGATAGGGAAGAAGTAGATTTTTCGCTGGAAGTTTTGTCGGCGGGAGTTTCGGAACCTCTTCAAGAATTGCGTCAATATAAAAAGAACGTGGGTCGTAAGTTAAAGGTGAAAACTGCTTCGGAAACATTAGAAGGCGAGTTGATCGCTGTTAATGATGACGGGGTAACCTTAACATGGAAGACTCGAGAACCGAAACCGGTAGGTAAAGGAAAAGTTACCGTACAAAAAGAGGCCGTAGTGCCTTATGAAACAATTGTGGAAGCAAAAGTGATGATAACATTTTAATTAGCATGGCATGGAAAATTTAGCGTTAATTGATTCTTTTTCAGAATTTAAAGACGATAAGCTAATCGACAGAGTAACGCTTATGGCGATACTCGAAGACGTATTTAGAAACGCACTGAAGAAAAAATTTGGAAGTGACGACAACTTCGATATCATTATCAACCCGGACAAGGGGGATTTAGAAATTTGGAGAAACCGTGTGGTAGTGGCCGATGGAGAAGTAGAGGATGACAACGAAGAAATTTCGTTAACTGCTGCTCGTAAGATCGAAGAGGATTTTGAAATTGGAGAAGATGTTTCCGAAGAGGTAAAACTTGCCGACCTGGGAAGACGTTCTATTTTGGCACTACGTCAAAACCTAATTTCGAAGATTCACGAACACGATAATACCAACATCTATAAGCAATTTAAAGAGTTGGAAGGTGAAATCTACACAGCCGAAGTACATCACATTCGCCATAGAGCAGTGATTCTATTGGACGATGAAGGAAATGAAATTATCCTTCCTAAGGACAAACAAATTCCTTCCGATTTCTTCCGCAAAGGAGATAACGTACGCGGAATTATTGAAAGTGTGGAGCTAAAAGGAAACAAGCCGGCAATTATTATGTCGCGTGCGAATCCGTTGTTCCTTGAAAAACTATTCGAACAGGAAATTCCTGAAGTGTTTGACGGATTAATTACCGTGAAAAAAGTTGTTAGAATTCCGGGAGAAAAAGCAAAAGTGGCGGTAGATTCGTACGATGATCGTATCGATCCCGTGGGAGCTTGTGTTGGAATGAAAGGATCTCGTATCCATGGAATTGTTCGCGAATTAGGAAATGAAAATATTGATGTAATTAATTACACCAACAATTTGAACCTCTTTATTACTCGAGCTTTAAGTCCGGCGAGAGTAACCTCCATCAACATTGATGAAGAAACTAAGCGGGCAGAGGTAATTCTAAAACCTGAAGAAGTGTCGAAAGCGATTGGACGTGGCGGACACAACATTCGTTTGGCGGGGCAACTTACAGGTTATGAGATAGATGTGTTAAGAGAAGGCGCCGAAGAAGATGTTGAGCTAACAGAATTTAGCGACGAAATTGAAGAATGGATTATCAATGAATTTAAAAAGATTGGTCTGGACACTGCGAAAAGTGTATTGGAGCAGGATCTTAAATTCTTAGTTAAAAGTACCGATCTTGAAGAGGAAACCATTCAGGAAGTGGTAAATATATTGAAAGAAGAATTTGAAGAGTAGGCGAAAGTTTGACTACTTTTACGAATCCAAATAAAAAAAGGAAACAACAGTAAAGCATTTTATGGCTGAAGTAAAATCGATAAGGCTTAATAAAGTATTACGGGAATTCAATATCTCATTGGATAGGGCCGTGGAATTTTTGAGTTCCAAAGGTCACGAGGTGGAGGCACGTCCTACCACCAAAATTTCTGATGAAGAATACCAGGTACTTTTTGAAGAGTTTCAAACAGACAAGAGTAAGAAGGTTGCTTCGAAAGAAGTGGGTGAGGAAAAGCGTAAAGAAAAGGAAGAACTTCGTTTGGAACGTGAGCGCGAATTGGAAGAGAAACAAACCAAGACTGCCTCCAAAGTAATCAAAGCCGAAGCCAAATTGGATGGCCTAAAACAGGTGGGTAAAGTCGATTTGGAAGCCGAGAAGAAAGCCAAAAAAGATGAAGTAGCCGAAGCTCCTGAAGTGGTGGAGGAAGCGCCAAAAGAAAAGGCAGCGCCAAAGGCAAAAACGACTAAGCCTAAAACGACGGCTAAGAAAAAAGTAGAGCCAAAAGCTAAAGAAGAAGCCCCGGCAGTCGAAGAACCCGTTGCTGAAGCTCCTGCCGAAGCTGCAGAGGAAACCGAAACAACAGACGAAAAGCCTTCAGAAAAAGTAAAAACACAATACAAGAAACTAGACGGTCCTAACTTCACCGGAAAAAC
>JABDKT010000263.1 GCA_013002065.1 Flavobacteriaceae bacterium | reverse complement strand
AAAGATTTAGTTTGAAGGACAGCGATATGGAAGATCTTACCAGAAATTCTCCCCCTACTACCAGTAGTGTCAAACCTAGTAAAATGAAAACTATACTCATAAAATTGGATTGCCGCAGCGAAGATACTATAAGATTTGAGAATTCAGATTTGAGAATTCAGATTTATTCATTCCATTTGAAGCCATGTTCTTTCAGAAAAAAATAAAGAACGCACAATAGAAAACTAAAGTTTCAGTTATATAACTACAAATATAGTTGCATAACTATAAAAATAGTTTTAGATTTGAGTCATGGAAAAATTAACGAATAAAGAGGAAGAAGTAATGCAGGTCCTTTGGGAGTTAGAAAAGGCGTTCGTAAAGGAGATCATAGAAAAATTACCGGGCGGAAACCATTACAACACCATTTCGACCATTGTCCGAAATTTGGAAGAGAAAGGTTTTGTCGCCTACCACGCATTTGGAAAGACCCACCAGTACTACCCTCTCGTATCAAAAACAACCTATGCCAAAAAGTTTATGAACCTGGCCTCACAGCGATACTTTAATAATAGTTACAAGAGCATGGTCTCCTTCTTCGCTAAAGAGGAAAAGATAAGTGCCGAGGAACTTCGTGAAATACTGGAGATCATAGAAAAAAAGAATTAATATGGAAGCTGGAACATATCTTCTTAAATCGGTTGCGATCCTTTCACTGTTTTATATGGTGTACTTTATTTTTCTTCGGAAGGATACGCTCTTTACCGCCAAACGTCATTTCTTTCTATTTGGAATCGCGGCCGCTCTCTTTCTTCCGTTCGTGGAAATAACCCGTACGATTGTACGAGAGGCGCAGGTTTTACAATCAAATCCCGTGATGGATCTCTCTGGCAATGCCACGGATATTTCGGTAGCCAGTGAGCCTGAAGTAGTTTTTAATGTCTGGGAGATAGCGCTCATCATTTATGGCATTGGGGTGTTGTTCATGCTATCCAAACTTACTATTCAGCTTATTTCACTTCTGAAATTGCTTCGCACCTATCCTTCGGAAAAACATCAAAAATATTCCTTCGTAAAGGTGGGGGAAGCAATCACTCCCTTCTCTTTCTTCAGGTACATCGTTTTTAACCCTGCGTCTCATTCCGAAGAAGAACTCAAAATGATCTTAAAACATGAGCAGGTACATGTTTCGCAATGGCACTCCATCGATATTATCGTTGGCCATATGACACGGGCCGTCCAATGGGTGAATCCCTTTTCCTGGTGGTACAAAAAAAGCCTGGAGGAAAATCTTGAGTTTATCGCCGATAATGAAACGGTGTCCCAGGTTCCTTCCAAAAAAGAATACCAACTGGCACTAGTAAAGACCTCATCCCCTTTGCTCGCGCCAGCCTTAAGCACACAATTTTATCAATCATTCATCAAAAAACGAATTATTATGTTAAACAAAAGCACATCAAAAAGAAGAAACCTATGGAAACTGGGCTTTGTCGTTCCCGCACTCGCCCTTTTCCTGTGGAGCTTCAACGTGACCGAAGTCGTAGAATACAAACAAATTGAAATTGTTGAGCCGGACAGCGCCGTAACAAGTGTAATCCCTTCGGAAACAGCCGAGACTGAGCCGATAGAAAATAAGCAGCCGACAACCTCATTGACGAAGGAGGTTATCGAACCAGCCCAGATCCAAGCACCTCCAAGTGCCTTGTCGAAGCATACTTCCTTGCCCAGTAAAACCGTCGCCGTAAAGTCGAATACCAAGGTTAAAAAAACGGTCGATTTTAGATATACCATTACAAAGAATACCTCCAACGCGCAGCTGGACGAGATCAAAGCAGAGTTGAAAAAAGAATACAATATCGACCTCAAGTACAAGGCCGAACGGAATTCGAACAACGAGATCGTCGCAATCAATATTAGTTACGACGACAACAAAGGCGGCAGTGGCAATTACAGCATCAACAATGATGACGAACCCATAGACGACTTCGTTTTCTTCCTGAATGAAGACGGAGAAAGAGGGTTCTGGTCCGAAGCACAGGAGGCCCGCCGTGCCGAACGGATGGAAAATAGAGAGATGGAGCGAGCTAAACGAATGGCTGATCGAGCCAAACGAATGCAGGAGCGGGAGTTGGAAATGGTGGAGCGAAAGGAAGAACTCGAAAAACGGCAGGTCAAAATAAAGGAAGAGATGAAGGAGCGTATGAGGGAAATGAAGGATCGTCAGGAAGAAATGATCGAACGTGAGCGGGAAATGGTGCGAGCCAGCAACGAAATGGCCAGAAGAAACAATCGAGATG
>JABDKT010000247.1 GCA_013002065.1 Flavobacteriaceae bacterium | reverse complement strand
TTCTGAAATAGGCTCTAATTTTTTTATTTCCACCGCGTGGGGTGAATAAAAGACTACCGCCTTATCGGCCGAATCCAAGGCCCCACGGTATTCGTTTAAAAATTCAGGGTTTAAACTGCTGTAGGTGTGCAATTCCAAACAAGCCAACAATTCCCTTTCGGGATATTGATTTTTGACGGCTGTAGTGGTCGCAGCCACTTTACTTGGAGAATGTGCAAAATCTTTATAAGCTACCGAATTCGGGGTTTCTGCGATCTTTTCCAATCGTTTACTCGCCCCTTTAAATGTGGCAATGGCTTCGTAGAAATCTTCGGCATCTACTCCCATTAACTGACAAATCCAACGGGCACCTTCCAGGTTGTTTAGATTGTGTTTCCCAAATACTTCGATTGGCATAGGACCTTCTGGGGTATCCAAATAGGTGGTACCATCATTTACTTCGTAAGATGGAGTTTGATAAGGGCATTTTTTGATTTGATGTGTAGTTTCTTCTGAAATGCGCTTTACTTCGGGATCTTCGGTATTATAGACCAGGGTTCCACCAGGCGTGATTTGCTGGAGAAAAATTTCGAATTGTTCCACATAATTTTCGAAGGTTGGGAACACATTGATATGATCCCAGGCGATCCCACTTAGAAGTGCAATATTGGGTTTGTACAAATGAAATTTAGGTCGGCGATCTATAGGCGATGAAAGATATTCGTCTCCTTCCAGAACCATAAAATCATTTTCCTCGGTGAGATGCACCATGGTATCGAATCCTTCGAGCTGAGCTCCCACCATATAATCCACTTCCCTATCGTGATAATGCATTACATGAAGTATCATGGAAGTAATAGTCGTTTTACCATGAGAACCTCCAATCACTACACGGGTTTTATTTTTAGACTGATCGTAGAGAAATTCGGGGTAGGAATAGATTGGGATTCCGAGTTCTTTTGCTTGGAGTAATTCGGGGTTATCTGCTTTGGCGTGCATTCCCAAAATAACGGCGTCTAAATTGGCAGTTATTTTACTGGGAAACCATCCATAGGAATCGGGTAATAAATTTTTGGCCTGAAGTCGGCTCTTGGACGGGTCGAAAATTTCATCATCACTTCCGGTGATTTGATATCCTTTTTCATGTAAGGCTAAAGCCAAATTGTGCATGGCGCTGCCACCAATGGCGATAAAATGAATTCTCATCTAGGGTACAATTTTGGGTAAAGATACAGATTTTTGTTCCTCAAGCAGGGATAGAGGCAAGTAGCTTTTACACCGTAAAACTACAGCCGATAGCCCGGCGCTTTTGATTCAAAAGCGGCTTGCCATAAAACTACAACGACAAAATAATTGCTTTCTCTTCCCTAGCTTCTTCAAAATTTGGACGACTGGTAAGCGCTTTGTTGATCCATTGCAAAGCTTGTTGCTTCTTGCCCAGATTCTTATAAATTTGAGCCAAACGATAGTAGGCCCAATCTTTGGGTACCCCATCCCTCACCGAATGATTTTCGATGTATTTCTGAAGACAATTAATTCCGAGCTCTGCATCGAGATTGTACTGAGCTGCAATTTTGCCAATTTGGTAGTGCAACTGATTGCGATTGTGTGCTTTTAGGCATTTTGAAACGGTTTCTAGTGCTTTTTCCGGCTGATTCGTACTTTCGTATAAATTGGTGAGTTTCTCGTAAGTATGCACAGAACCTCCCACCGCAATGGCTTGTTTGTAGAACTTTTCGGCATCCTCGGGCCGTTTGCTGTATTCCGCCACATATCCATTGGCCAAATAACCATCTACAGCAGAAATCTTACCCAATTCGTTGGCATACTTGATTGCTTTTCGCTCGCTTCCACCAATAATTCCGGGCAATTGAATGTAATACTCGACCAGAGCCCAACGTGTTTCAATATGATTGGGGTCTAATTTGGCTGCCTTTTCAAAATGTTTTTTTATATCTCCCACATAAGAGAGTGCTCGAATCCTGCTTATTGACAAGGCTTTCATTCCTAATGAACCTCCAAGTTTGAAGTGATAATTAGCATTATTAGGGTCCTTTTCGACCAAAGGTTCGTAATAACTAATTGCGGTATCCCAGTCTTTAGCATAGCCAGCAATATCTCCCAGATACTCCTTGGTTTTATCGTGATTGGGATTTTGTTCGAGAAATTCTAAAAAAAGAGGTTTTGCTTTTGAAAATCTTTCCTGATTGTAAAGTTTAACCGCCTCATCGTAGGTAGCTTGACCTAGAAGGCAATTGGTTGTGAGAAAAAGAAATAAAAGTAAGTATTTCATAGCCTCTTATTGGGTTCCAAATATATTGAACTTATTTTTTATACACTGAAAAAGTAACGTTAACGCGATGGATATTATTGGATTGACCGGATGATTAAAACATAGTTTGATACTGTTTTGAGCTATTTCTTTTTAGGCGGAAACTTTTTTAAGGCTTTTTGGAGTATTTGAAAATAGAAATTGTCTTTTTGAACCGGGCTCGATTTTTCTTTATAATGAGCCTCGACTATTGCCTGCCAAATTAGGTTATCCTTTTCGTTGTCTATAAAGTCTATAGTGAGGCGTTGGTCGATTTGATAGCCGCCCACAGGAATACCTCCACTTACTCCAACGCCTACATTTCCACCACCACTTCCCACTCCTATTCCGATGGTATTTCGAGATTGGTTGAGTTGTTCCTCTCCGAAATAGTTAATTAAAAATGTTGGGGTCTCACTTTTTTGAAATCCTCTTAAACCTAAAACGCTGTCTATGGATTTTTCAATCCGTTTTTCATCCAAATCACTTAACCCCGAATCAATTTCGGGGTAGAAATTATAAGAGTTATACTCCGAAAAATCGGTTTGAAGGTCGTAATCGGTAGTAACGAGTGCTCCGCATGCGGACATTAGAAGGATTAATAGTAACCCAAGGAAAGCTTTCATTTTTTCTTTTAAAGATACTGAAAATGGGACGGTTAAAGAATTCCTATAAATTTTTAACGACTCGTTTGTACAAAGTTCCTTTTGAAGTAATCACTTCTACAAAATAAAGGCTATTTGATAAGCCTGAGAGATCAATAGCACTCAGTTTCGACTGTAATACCAATTGTCCTAATGCCGAATAAATTCTGGTATTGAATATTTCTAAATTCTGTTTTGCTGAAATATTCAATTGATTGGCAACAGGGTTGGGAAATAGAAAGATAGCATCTTCAAGCGTATTTTCTACTAAAGTGAGTGAGTTACACGATTTTTCCACTTCAATTTCCGAATTACAACCATTATTATTGCCAGAAATGAATGTGTCTCTGTCCATTTCTAGAAAAGTACAAAGGGATGTAATGTCACAACTATTTAATAAAGGATTGTCCGTCATTGCCCATACTTGCATCATTGATACGTCGATTTCATTAATGGCAGTAATATCGGATAGGTTTTCATTGTCAATAATTTGAATTGCGAACCACACTTCTTCTAATCCATGGAGACCCTCAAGGTTTATTAAGGAATCATTATTTACTATTGCCAAACCATCTACTTGAACACTTTTTATTGACTGCAGCCCATTAAGGCTAGTTAAGGAGGGGTTGTGTGCGATAGTCACAGACTCTAAATATCCTCCTATATTACTTAAACCGGTAATATTTTGTAGATTTTCATTATTTAGAATGCTGAATGAATCGGCAGACCCTATCGAATCCAATCCGTCCAAATTCAAAAGTGAATCATTTTCGTTTACTGTTAAAACAGAAACTGAAGTGATGCCTTCCAATCCCCCTAGTGAAGCTAAAGCGGGATTATTTTGAATAAACAGCCCCGTATCGTCTAAGAGTGTCCCGGAAAAACTGCTCAAAGTCTGAAGTATCGGATTGTCCTGTATTATGAGTCCGGCGAAACCTCCTTGAAATTCTATAGGTCCAAGACCATTTAATGAGAGGAGATTCGTATTATTCCTAATTACAATTACATCTATCGAACTTGTTATTTGAGATAAGCCAGAAAGATCTGTAATATCGGTTCCTTCGATATAAAGTGCATCCAAAAGTTGGGTACAGTTTGGATATGTATTTGCAAAGTCGTCAATATCTTGCTGTGAAAATAATTGAATCCAATCGTTTGGACATTGGGAAAACACAGTAAAATTGGTGAGGCATAAAAAAATTAGCAGGACTTTTTTCATGATTGAAGCTGATTTGGGTTCTTAAGATAGTGAAAAGCAATAAATATTCTCCAAATCAGTGGTTTACCACTATATTTTTTCATCGGTATTCAACATCTCCCATAACTTATCTTTAAGTTCTGTGAGACCTTGCTGGGCTACGGAGGAGAAGAACAAATAAGGAATTCCTTCAAAGTCTTTGTCCAATTGCTCTTTCAATTCTGCTTTCAGCTCTTCATCCAGCATGTCACTTTTGGAAATAGCAACCAATCGATCTTTATCCAACATCTCCGGATTGTATCGCCTTAGTTCGTCCAAGAGAATATCGTACTGTTTTCTAATATCGTCGGCATCTGCAGGTATTAAAAACAAAAGCGTAGAATTTCGTTCTATATGTCGTAAAAAGTAATGTCCCAGCCCTTTACCTTCTGCAGCTCCTTCGATAATTCCCGGGATATCTGCCATTACAAACGATTGGTAATCGCGATAAGCAACTATCCCTAAATTCGGTTTTAGTGTGGTAAATTCATAGTTCGCAATTTTTGGTTTGGCAGCCGTAATTACCGACAGTAGGGTCGATTTTCCGGCATTGGGGAAGCCAACCAGACCAACATCGGCCAAAACTTTCATTTCTAAAGTGAAATTTCCTTCTTCTCCTTCGAGTCCGGGTTGCGCATATCGAGGGGTTTGTCTAGTGGCACTTTTGAAGTGACTGTTCCCTCTTCCGCCCTTTCCTCCTCTGGCAATGATTAACTCATCGCCATGTTCCATTAATTCTTTTAAAGTCTCACCGGTATCGGTGTTTTTGACTGTGGTCCCTAAAGGAACATCGATATACACATCCTCGCCATCGGCTCCTGTACTTGTTTGTTTCCCTCCGGCTCCACCATGGCCGGCTTTAAAATGTCTTTTAAATTTAAGGTGATACAGGGTCCACATATTGCTGTTGGCCCGCAGAATAATATGTCCTCCTCGTCCACCATCGCCACCATCGGGACCTCCCTTTGGGATGTATTTCTCACGACGAAGGTGTGCACTTCCCTTTCCTCCTTTTCCGGAGGTCACATGGATTTTCACATAATCTACAAAATTGCCTTCTGTCATGATTCCTAAATAATTATTTGATGGACTCTCATTTCCATCGATGAATTTGCTAACCGGACACTACGACAGGCTCAGTGTCCTATGAAGTGTATTTCTATAATTTGTCGATCACTTCACTCAATCGTTCGGTGATCTCTTCTATATTTCCTACTCCGTCAACGCCGTAGTATTTATCTTGTTTTTGATAGAACCCTTTTAAGATATCGGTTTTGCGATAGTATTCGGCGATACGTTCTCGAATTACTTCTTCGTTGGCATCGTCTGGCCGGCCACTGGATTTTCCTCTTTCCAAAAGACGGCCTACTAAAATTTCATCGTCTACTTCCAATGCCACCATAGCATTTATTTGGCTCTTTTTTGAATCCATTAATTGCGCCAAAGAGGTTGCTTGAGCTTCTGTGCGTGGGAAACCGTCGAAGATGAATCCGTTCGCATCCGGATTTTTCTCCACTTCGGCATTGAGCATATCGATGGTTACCTCATCCGGCACCAAATGACCCTTGTCCATGTAGGATTTTGCAAGCGTTCCTAATTCGGTTTCATTTTTTATGTTGTAACGAAACACATCACCTGTAGAGATATGCACCAATTGGTACTTTTCTTTTAAAATATCGGCTTGTGTTCCTTTTCCGGCTCCCGGAGGGCCAAATAATACGATGTTTTTCATCTTGTTCTTTTGCTTCTTAAATAAGGATTGTAAAAATCTCCACATAACGAGGCTGCAAAGATAACAATTGCAAAGAAGATTGTACCTTTGCGCAATGGCAAATTATTTTTCTTCGGAATTTACTTTAGGGATTCTTGGCGGAGGTCAATTGGGAAAAATGCTGCTGTATGAAACGCGCAAGTACGACATTAAAACTCACGTACTCGATCCCAGCCCTGAAGCCCCTTGCCGTATTGCCTGCGACTATTTTGAACAAGGAGATTTTAACGATTTTGAAACAGTTTATCAGTTCGGAAAAAAGGTAGATGTTCTTACCTTCGAGATTGAAGGAGTGAATGTAGAAGCCTTAGAAAAACTTCAGAAAGAAGGAATTAAAGTTTATCCATCACCTGAAACTTTACGAAATATTCAAAATAAGGGCGTTCAGAAAAAATTTTACAAAAAGCATCAAATTCCAACTTCGCCTTTCCTAATTTTTGAGAATAAAGACCGGCTTAATGAAGCTATCGTTCGTAAGGAATTACACTATCCCTTTGTATGGAAAAGTTGCACGGGTGGTTACGACGGAAAAGGGGTGAGCATCGTTCGCGATGCCGAGGACATCATTCCATTATCTGAAGGTGAATGTATGGCCGAAAAACTCATTCCTTTTAAATATGAACTTGCAGTGATCGTTGCAAGGAACGTTTCCGGAGAGATTAAAACCTATCCCGTAGTGGAAATGGAATTTCACCCGGAGGCGAATCAGGTGGAATATGTTATTTGTCCGGCGCGAATTGAAAAAAGCGTAGCAGAAAAAGCTAGAAAAGTTGCTGAAAAAGTGTCGAATGCTTTTGGGCATGTCGGACTGCTAGCCGTCGAAATGTTTCAAACAAAGGAGGACGATATATTGGTAAACGAAGTGGCGCCGCGACCCCACAATAGTGGTCATTACAGCATAGAAGCCAGTTATACGAATCAGTTCGAGCAACACCTAAGAGCTATTTTAGACCTCCCTCTGGGTAATACCGATAGTAAAGTGGGCGGAATTATGGTTAATTTAGTGGGGAGCGAAGGTCATACCGGAGAAGTTGTTTATCAAAAGATCGAAGAAATTATGTCGATGGAAGGAGTTACACCTCATATTTATGGCAAGAAGCAAACAAGACCCTTCAGAAAAATGGGTCACGTTACTATTGTGAATAAGGATATTACTGAAGCGCGAATCATCGCCGAAAAAGTTAAAAAGACCATCAAGGTAATAAGTAAATAAATTATTATGAGCAAAGTAGGAATCATTATGGGAAGTACAAGCGACCTGCCGGTAATGCAGGAAGCAATCGATATACTCAAAGGATTCGATATCGAAGTGGAGGTTGATATAGTTTCGGCCCACAGAACTCCCGACAAACTTTTCGATTACGGTAAAAATGCACATTCTAGAGGCTTTAAAGTGATAATCGCCGGCGCCGGAGGTGCAGCACACTTGCCCGGCATGATTGCTTCGCTGTCACCCTTGCCTGTAATTGGTGTTCCCGTAAAGTCCTCAAATTCGATCGATGGTTGGGATTCGGTATTGTCGATTCTCCAAATGCCGGGAGGAGTACCGGTAGCAACTGTAGCTCTTAACGGCGCTAAAAATGCCGGAATTCTCGCAGCTCAGATTATTGGTTCGGCAGATCAATGTGTACTCGATAAAATTATCGCCTACAAAGAAGGACTCAAATTAAAGGTAGAAGAAAGCACAAAAAACCTAAAAAAATAATGAATAACAATCCCCTATTACAGAGTTTTGATGCAGCTCCTTTCTCTGAAATAAAAAATGAACATTTTTTACCAGCGATTACCGAATTAATCGAACAAGCCAAGAAAGAAGTTGATGAAATAGTTGAAAACGACGATGCTCCGACCTTTGAAAATACGGTGGAGCGACTCGAATTCTCGGGCGCTCAACTCAATCGAGTTACCAGCATATTTTTCAATTTAAACAGTGCGGAAACTAATGATACTATTCAGGAAATTGCACAAGAGGTTTCACCCATGCTGTCTAATTTTCAAAACGACTTGCTTTTAAATGAAGCACTTTTCAGTAAAGTAAAACAAGTATTTGAACAACAAGAAGCTCTTAAACTCACTCCCGAACAACACACATTACTCGAAAAACAGTATAAAGGCTTTGCAAGAAATGGAGCAAACCTAGAAGCCGACGAAAAAAAGCAGCTGAGAGATATAGACGCAGAACTATCCAAACTCACACTAAAATTTGGGGAGAATGTACTTGCCGAAACTAATGATTTTGAATTACTCATTACCAAACTTTCCCAATTGAAAGGATTGCCATCCGGATCTTTAGAAGCTGCCTCACAAGCTGCTAAGGAAAAGGATAAGGAGGGTTGGTTGTTTACTTTGGACTATCCAAGTTACATTCCGTTTATGAAGTATGCAGAGGACAGAGAACTTCGAAAAAAAATGTCTCTGGCTTTTGGAGCAAGAGCATTTCAGAAAAACGAAAACGATAATAAAGCCAATGTGTTGAAAATTGCTAATCTCAGGCATAGAAGAGCGCAACTCTTAGGCTATGAATCGCATGCACATTTTGTCCTAGAAGAACGTATGGCGGAAACTCCGAAAAAAGTACTATCCTTTCTGGATGAACTTTTGGAGAAAGCAAAACCTGCCGCACTAGAGGAATTTGAAGAGTTAGAATTATTTGCAAATGAATTGGATGGAATTGACCAGCTCCAGAAATGGGATGGTGCTTATTATGCTGAAAAATTAAAACAAAAGAAATTCGCTCTTAACGACGAATTGTTGAAACCTTATTTCAAACTTGAAAACGTGATTGACGGCGTTTTTGAGGTAGCGAAACGACTCTTCGAATTGCAATTTTCAGAAGTACAGCGCATCGACAAATACCATGAAGATGTCAAAACTTATGAGGTGAAAGATTACAACGACGAATTGGTGGCTCTCTTTTACGCAGATTTCCATCCTCGTCCCGGTAAACGCGGAGGAGCATGGATGACCTCCTATAAATCTCAACAAATCAAGGAGGGCATAAACGATCGTCCTCATGTATCTATTGTGTGTAATTTCACAAAACCTACCAAAACAAAGCCTTCCCTTCTCACATTTAATGAAGTGACCACTCTTTTTCATGAGTTCGGACATGCATTACATGGTATGTTAGCGAACACTGTGTATCCTAATCTTTCCGGAACCAGTGTTTTTTGGGATTTTGTCGAACTTCCCAGTCAGATATTAGAAAACTGGTGTTATGAAAAGGAAACCTTGGAATTATTCGCTCACCACTATGCAACGGGAGATCTTATCCCTATGGAATATATCGAGAAGATAAAAGAATCGGCGACTTTTCACGAAGGAATGCAAACACTTAGGCAAATTAGTTTTGGAATGTTGGACATGGCCTGGCATGCTCAAAATCCGGACAAAGTAAATAACGTAAAAGCTTTTGAAAATGAGGCTTTCGAATCTACGCGCTTGTATCCCGATACTCCATCGACCTGCATGAGCACCTCCTTTTCGCATATATTTCAAGGAGGTTATTCGGCAGGATACTACAGCTACAAATGGGCAGAAGTTTTGGATGCCGATGCTTTTGAATACTTCAAACAAGAAGGAATTTTTAATAAGACGGTGGCAACAAAGTTCAAAGATTTTGTGCTTTCGCAAGGAGGGACACAAGACCCGATGGAATTATACGTCAAATTCAGAGGACAAAAGCCGAATCCAGATGCACTTCTAAAAAGAGCAGGACTTCTCAAGAAGTAATAAATATATAATTGAAATAGAAAGTATCAAAGATTCCTATGGTTAATCAATGTAATCTTTGTTATTTTTGAGTAATACTACGACAAACTCGCTATGCCAATCAACGAAATAAATCCAAATCTATGGGTAGATAAATATTCAGACTATCTGTATAATTACACCATTGTGCGGGTTAATGACCATGAAATAGCGCAGGATTTAATTTCAGAAACATTTTTGGCGGGCCTAAAATCTAAGGATAATTTCAAGGGAGAAGCTACCGAACGAACTTGGTTAATCTCCATTTTGAAACGAAAAATTATCGATTATTATCGAAAAATTAACTCGAACAAAGGCAAAGCAGAAGTACGGGTGAAATACAGTGACGGAGATCAAGAAGGGGATTGGTTGGAAGAACGTATTCGGGATCCATACGACAAAACCGCGGAAGATAAATTGGAGAATGAAGAGTTGGGAATGGCTATTTTTGGATGCCTAGATGGCTTACCGGAAAAACAAGCTAAAATATTTAGAATGAAAACTATAGATGGTTTCGACACCGAAACCATATGTAATGAATTTGACATTACACCGTCTAATCTTTGGGTAATTATTCATCGCGCTCGAAAGGCGATGGCCGATTGTCTTGAGTCAAATTGGTTTTAAAAAAATGAAGATAAAACTAGAATGCCACGAGGCGAATCACATCTGTGATAAGAATCAATACACGGAAGCTACTTTCTGGGAGAAAGTAAAGCTAACCTTCCATCTTATCTATTGTAGAGCTTGCAGGAAATATACCGCCCGTAACAGTAAACTTACCAAGGCGGTTAATAATCCGAAGGTGAAATCTATTCCTACATCCGACAAAGAAGCCCTGAAAAAGCAGATACATCAAGAAATTTCCAAGTAATAATATTTCAGAAATAAAAACAGACCCGCCCAAAAGATAGGGATTGCTTCTACCCAAAAAGACGCAAAATATTTAGATTGATTTTGAGAACTAATTCTAAGTGCTATAGCGATTAAAATACAGCTTGCGTTTAAACTCAAAAAATGCAAATTATTTACATCGTCTTTAAAAAGTTCGAGACCTACTGCAAATGCTAGTAGCAGAATTCCTATCCATTTACTTCTCCCCACTCCAAATACCTGAGGCAGCGTTCTTAGATGCGGCAAATCATATCTTATATCACGAATTTCAAATGGAAGCGTAAGAACAATAATTAGGACAAAACGTTGTGTAAAAACCAACCCGTGATCTGTCGTAAATGGTTCGTTCATTTCTAAAAAAGGAACAATAACGGTAACACCCGCCCAAACCATAGCTACGATAAGAATTTTTGTTCCGGAAAAAGTTCTAAGGCTTTTCTTACTCAAAAAAGGAACTGCATAAAAGAAGGTGAGTATTCCAAAAATGAGGGACGTGAGTAGCACATCAAGGGGTAGTTTTATAGCAAAATAAAGGGCAATAGCGGTACTTATGGCAGATAGAATTTGAATGGCTTTTAGGGAATTTGTAAGACTGCGGTGATGTAATCCGGCCACTTTTGCATATTTAACAAAATTATAACCCGAAATCGTCATAAAAAATAGGTACCCTAGCAGCGCCAAATTGGGTGTTTTGTTTATCTCCCAGTAGGTGATTAGAATCAAGGAAGAAACGGCTAAAGCAACATGAATACTGCTGTTCACATAAAACTCAAAAAGAAGTTTCATCTTCCGCATTAAACAAAAGTAACCAAAGTGTTAGTAACTTGACTTTTTCGTTGAAAAATATTGAGTTAGGCGGTGTTTTAATGATAATATTCTATGAGATATGTCGTAATTTTGCACATAATTTAATAGATCCCTAATGAACACCGATTCTTTTGCTCTTCGCCATATTGGTCCGCGTAGAAGTGACCTTCCGGAAATGCTTCAAGTTATTGGAGCCGACAGTATGGAACATTTGGTAAGTGAAACTATTCCTTCTGAAATTTTATTGGACAAAGATATCCAGCTGGACGTCGCTATGAGTGAGCAGGAATTTTTGGAACACATCACGAACCTATCGGAAAAGAATAAGGTTTTCAAAAGCTACATAGGTTTGGGATATCACAGCTGTAATACTCCGGCTGTCATTCAGAGAAATATACTCGAAAATCCAGGTTGGTACACAGCATACACACCTTATCAGGCAGAAATTGCACAGGGAAGACTGGAAGCGCTGTTAAATTTCCAAACCATGGTTACCGATCTTACAGGGATGGATCTGGCTAATGCCTCCTTACTCGATGAAGCCACAGCTGCTGCTGAAGCATTATCGCTGTTATACGCCGTTCGCGAGCGAGAACAAAAGAAAAACAACGTCAATAAGTTTTTTGTTTCTGAAGAGGTACTACCACAAACTCTGGCATTGCTTCAAACCCGTTCCGAACCCATGAACATCGAATTGGTGATTGGAAAGCATGAGGAATTCAATTTTTCAGACGAGTTTTTCGGAGCCATTCTTCAATATCCGGGTAAAAGTGGAAAAGCACATGACTATCAAAATTTTGTCGCCAATGCCAAGAATGCAGGAATCAAAGTTGTGTTTGCGGCAGACATATTAAGCCTTGTTCTGCTGGAGGCTCCAGGTAAATTGGGCGCCGATGTGGTAGTAGGAACGACTCAGCGATTTGGGATTCCATTGGGGTATGGTGGTCCCCACGCTGCCTATTTTGCAACTCGAGAAGAATTTAAAAGAAACATCCCCGGGCGCATCATTGGAGTAACTAAAGACACCGATGGTAATAGGGCGTTGCGAATGGCTTTACAAACTCGTGAGCAACATATTAAAAGAGATAAAGCTACCTCTAATATTTGTACAGCACAGGTATTATTGGCGGTTATGGCAGGAATGTATGCTGTTTATCACGGTCCCGAAGGACTGAAGCATATTGCTAAGAAAGTGCACAATTCGGCATTTACTCTTGCTGAAACATTAGAGCAATTAGGCTTCTCCCAAGAAAATAAAAGTTACTTCGACACGATCGCAGTAAAGGTTAATGCTCAGAAGCTGAAAAATAACGCGGAAGCCAAACGGATGAATTTCTACTATCCGGATCATGAAACCGCTTGGATCTCGATTAATGAGACCACCAACCTAAAAGACTTAAACACCATAGTTTCCATTTTTGCTGAAACGGCCGGCGTCGATTCTATCACCATTTCAGAAATAAAAGAAGCTGGCGTTATTACAAATGAGATTGCTCGAAATTCTGAATTTCTTACCTATGACGTTTTTAATAAATATCACAGTGAGACCGAACTCATGCGATACATAAAACGTTTAGAGCGCAAAGACCTGGCCTTGAACCATTCGATGATTTCTTTGGGTTCTTGTACCATGAAGTTAAACGCGGCTGCCGAAATGCTACCCCTTAGTGATCCTAATTGGGGCAACGTTCATCCCTTTGTACCCGTGGAACAAGCGGAAGGATATCAAATAATGCTAAAAAAGCTAGAGGAGCAACTTACCGAAATTACCGGCTTTGCAGGTACTTCTTTACAACCCAATTCGGGAGCGCAGGGTGAGTTCGCCGGACTTATGGTGATACGAGCCTATCATAAATCGAGAGGTGATTCCCATCGAAATATATGTTTAATTCCGTCGTCTGCGCATGGTACTAATCCGGCGAGTGCGATAATGGCAGGCATGAAAGTAGTCGTTACTAAAGCCACCGAAGAAGGAAATATCGATGTGGAAGATCTTCGCCAAAAAGCCAATGAACATAAGGATAACCTCGCGGCGCTTATGGTTACCTATCCATCTACACACGGAGTATATGAATCGGCGATACGTGAAATTACAGGCATTATTCACGAGTACGGCGGACAAGTTTACATGGACGGAGCGAACATGAATGCCCAAGTTGCGCTTACGCATCCGGGTGCCATTGGAGCCGATGTTTGTCACTTGAATTTACATAAAACCTTCGCAATCCCACATGGTGGTGGTGGTCCGGGAGTCGGTCCTATTTGCGTTGCTGAACAGCTGGTACCTTTTTTACCTTCCAATCCTTTAATTGAAACTGGCGGATCAAAGGCCATTAACTCAATTTCTGCGGCACCTTGGGGAAGCGCTCTGGCTTGTCTCATATCGTATGGCTATATCTGTATGCTAGGTGAAAACGGACTCAAGAAATCAACTCAGTACGCCATTTTAAATGCTAATTATATCAAAGAACGGTTGAGTGGATATTATAAGACTTTGTACACCGGTGAAAAAGGTAGAGCTGCTCATGAGATGATTATCGACTGTCGTCCCTTTAAAGAACGAGGAATCGAAGTGACAGATATCGCAAAGCGATTGATGGATTATGGATTCCATGCCCCAACAGTTTCTTTCCCCGTTGCCGGAACTATGATGATAGAACCCACCGAAAGTGAAAGCAAGGAAGAATTGGATCGTTTCTGTGAAGCAATGATTTCTATTAGAAAGGAAATAGATTCGGTAAGTAAAGAAGATTCGAATAATTTGCTGAAGAATGCACCTCATACCTTAGAAATGTTAACCAATAACGATTGGCACTTGCCGTATACTAGACAGGAAGCGGCCTTTCCATTGGATTTTGTTTCGGCGAACAAATTCTGGCCATCAGTTCGTAGGGTAGATGATGCATATGGAGATCGTAACCTAATTTGTACTTGCGCTCCTATTGAGAGTTATATGGAAGAAGTTTAACTGCCCATTTCAGAAGAAAAACTAGCAACTTATCGCAGAAATATTCGTCAAGCAGATTTTATAAAATTATTGATTTTAAGAAAATTAGACGATTCGAATATATTTTTCTCATAATTTGAACCTAATTTTAAGAATCCTTCAACGAGTTACTTTTTTCTCAAATAGGATTGGATTAAAATCTTGCTTTTACTTACATTTAACAAATTTTCAGATTTATGAAAAGTAAAATTATTGGGGTTGGAAGCTTTATTCCTCGTAAAGTTGCCAAGAATGAAGGTTTTGAAAACCACGATTTTTATACGGAAGATGGATCCCCTTTCAATCATGAAAACACGGTGATTATTGAGAAATTCAAGGCGATTACCGGAATTGCCGAAAGAAGGTATATTGAAGATCATTTAGTGACTTCAGAGATTGCTCAATATGCGGCTGAGAATGCAATTGATGACGCTCAAATTGACAAAGAAACCCTAGATTATATTATTGTTGCTCACAACTACGGAGATGTAAAACACGGTACACATCAAAGTGATACCGTACCAAGTTTAGCGTCTAGAGTAAAACACCTGCTTCGAATTAAAAATCCGAAATGTGTCGCCTACGATATTTTATTTGGCTGCCCGGGTTGGGTGGAAGGAATGATACAAGCAGAAGCTTATATTAAATCTGGAATGGCAAAACGCTGTCTGGTGATTGGTGCCGAAGCATTATCGAGAGTTGTCGATCAACACGATCGCGATTCTATGATTTACAGCGACGGAGCCGGTGCTACGGTGGTGGAAGCGGTGGAGGATTCTTCTGAAAGCGGTTTGTTGTCACATGCCAGCGCTACTTATACCTACGACGAGGCTCATTTTATCTACTTTGGCGAGTCCAATAATCAAGAACTGAATGATGCCAGACGCTACATCAAAATGTATGGCCGTAAAATCTACGAATTTGCCTTGAGTAATGTTCCGAATGCAATGAAGGAATGCATTGACGAGGCGGGAGTTTCGATCGATGAGGTGAAGAAAGTATTTATCCATCAAGCGAATGAGAAAATGGACGAAGCCATCATCAAAAGATTCTATAAACTCCATGGAAAAGTGGCTCCGGACGATGTCATGCCAATGACCATAAATAAACTCGGAAATTCCAGTGTTGCTACGGTGCCCACTGTGTTCGATTTGGTGGTAAAACAGCAACTCAACGGACACCAGGTTTCAAAAGGAGATGTAGTAATATTCGCAAGTGTTGGAGCAGGAATGAACATCAATGCAATCGTATATCGAATGTAGCTTATGTATGACGGAAAATATCCCAAAAAACGCTATAAATACACGCTGCGTTTCCTAAAAGAATTTGTCAAAAAAGAAGATAACATTCTTGATTTAGGAGTATCAAATCCTTTTTCTGAAATATTAAAATCCCACGGTTTTAGTGTAAAAAATACTTCGGGCGAAGATCTTGATTTGGATACTTCCGCAGTAAAGTCGGAAGAGTACGATGTGGTAACGGCCTTCGAAATCTTCGAACATCTAGTTTCTCCCTTTAACGTTTTAAACGATATTAAAGCCAAAAAACTAGTTGCCTCTGTCCCTTTAAAATTGTGGTTTGCATCTGCCTACCAAAGTAAAACCGATGAGCGTGATCGACATTATCATGAATTTGAAGATTGGCAATTCGATTGGCTATTAGAGAAATCGGGCTGGATCATCAAAAAGAGAGAGAAATTTACCAATCCGGTAAAAAAGGTTGGGATAAGACCCATCCTTCGAAGGTTTACTCCCAGATATTATTTAGTGTATGCAGAGAGAATGAGATGAGAATCGTAATCATCATACCAGCCTATAATGAAGAAGCTCTGCTTTCCGAAACATTGGACTCTCTCATCAAGCAAACCAAATTAGCGGAGAAGCTTTTAGTGGTAAACGACAATTCCACCGATGGCACCGAACAAATTCTCCAACAATATTCGGGACAACACAATTTCATTGAGTATATCAACCTTACTTCAGAAAATATCCATGAGCCCGGCTCAAAAGTAGTCCGAGCTTTTAACGAGGGTCTAAAACATCTGGATAATCAATTCGATATCATTTGTAAATTCGATGCCGATCTTATCTTCCCCACTAACTATCTGGAAACTATCGAACAACACTTTATCAATGACCAAAAAGTAGGTTTGGCAGGTGGTTTTTGTTATATAGAGAAAAATGGAAGTTGGAAAATTGAAGGCCTTACCTCTAAAGACCATATTCGAGGCGCTCTAAAAGCCTATAGAAAAGAATGCTTCGAACAAATTGGAGGCCTTAAAACGGCTATGGGTTGGGATACCGTCGACGAATTACTAGCCAAATACAAGGGATGGAAAGTAAGTACCGATGAATCCTTACAAGTAAAACATCTCAAACCAACCGGGAGTATGTATTCTAGTTCGGCTAAGTTGAAACAAGGCGAAGCCTTTAAAAAAATGAGATATGGCTTGTGGCTTACCCTAATCGCAACGGCTAAACTAGCCATCAAAAAGAAAAGCTTCAGTTTCTTCTTTAATGGAATCAAAGGGTATTTGAAATATAAAGGAGATTATCTGGTCACTTCGGAAGAAGGTAAATTCATTCGCAAATACAGATGGAGAAAAATAAAATCCCGCTTGTTTTAAGAAATAACCTTCAATTAACCTGCAAACCGGGTCTTTCTATTTAATTTTGAAATCACAATTAAGATTTATGAAACGAATTATTTTATGCCTAGGAGTCATGTTACACTTAACAAGTTGTACGAGTCAGAACAAGTCCTTGGCACAACAGCCCATTTCAGAAGAAAAAACAGCACAACCCAAAAATATCATCCTACTCATCGCCGATGGAACCGGCTTGAGTCAGATCTCCGCCCTACAATTTTATAGCGAGGCACCCGTAAATTACGACCGATTTCCGGTGGTGGGATTGATCAAAACCTCCTCATCGAGTGAATTGGTGACCGACTCGGCCGCAGGAGCCACGGCATTTGCCTCAGGAATAAAAACTTTCAACGGGGCGGTTGGAGTTGCCCAAGACAGTACTGCCGTTATTACGATTGCTGAAGAAGTCTCGAAAATAGGATGGGATACCGGCCTTATTGCAACTTCCTCAATTACACACGCCACACCGGCCTGTTTTTATGCTCATGTTCCGGACAGAGATTTGGAACTCGATATAGCTTTACAATTGGTCAATTCGGACATTGATTTCTTTGCCGGCGGCGGATTGGAATTCTTTCGTGGAAGATGGGACGGATTGGATCTCGTCGACGCACTTGGATTCAACGGGTTTAAAATGAATACCTCAAAACTGGAGTCTTCGGAGGAGACAAAACAAGGATTTTTATTGGCACAAGACGGAATGCCAAAGATGCTGGAAGGGCGAGGTGACTTTTTGCCAAAGGCAACTCAAATGGCACTCGATCAATTGTCGAAAAACAAAAAAGGATTCTTTTTAATGGTGGAAGGTTCTCAGGTGGATTGGGGAGGTCATGATAACGATGCCGATTATCTCATTACCGAAATAATCGACTTTGATAAGGCATTAGGTGTCGCAATGGATTTTGCTGAAAAGGACGGAGAAACTCTAGTTATTGTCACTGCCGATCATGAAACAGGCGGGTTTACGCTGGCCGCATCCGAAAGTGGTTATGAGACGATCACACCCACGTTCTCAACCGATTCGCATTCGGCAACTATGGTGCCAGTGTTTTCGTATGGCCCGGGATCAGAAACTTTTGGTGGTATATACGAGAATACAGAGATCTATCATAAGATGAAGAAGTTGATATTTCCGAAGTAATTCATAAGAAACGAATGCATCTTTCACTCGCTTAATTTTGTTACTTTAGCATTAGACACCCAACTATGAAGTACCTAGGAGATATTGGTTCCTATTTTATAATGCTAAGGAATGTCTTTAGCAGGCCCACAAAAAGTTCTGTTCTAAGGGAATTGATCCTGAAAGAAGTTGACGAGCTGGTGATCAATTCACTGGGAATCGTTGCTTTTATTTCGTTTTTCGTGGGAAGTGTAGTTGCTATACAAACAGCTCTTAATATTGACAACCCTTTAATACCGGACTATCTTGTAGGTTTCGCCACTCGGCAATCGATTATCCTTGAATTTGCCCCTACTTTTATTTCGATCATCATGGCGGGTAAAATGGGTTCCTTTATTACATCCAGTATAGGCTCTATGAGAGTTACCGAGCAAATCGATGCGCTTGAGGTGATGGGAATTAATTCACTCAACTATTTAGTATTTCCGAAGATAGTTGCTTTACTTTTTTATCCCTTCGTGATTGCAATCGCCATGTTCCTCGGAATTTTAGGAGGATGGGTAGCGGGAGTTTATGGGGATTTCAGTACTTCTGAAGCCTTTATTCGAGGCCTTCAAGAAGATTTTAAACCTTTTCATGTTTTCTACGCCTTTGTTAAAACTTTGGTTTTTGCCTTCATTCTTGCCACTGTTCCCTCCTGGCAAGGATATTTTATGAAAGGTGGTGCTTTAGAGGTAGGAAAGGCCAGTACCAATTCATTCGTTTGGACGAGTGTACTTATCATTTTAACTAATTTCATCGTAACCTCTCTTTTACTCAGCTAATGATAACAGTCGAAAATTTACATAAAAGTTTTGGCAGCGAGCATATTCTGAAAGGGATCTCAACCGTGTTTGATCAAGGGAAAACAAATCTTATCATCGGACAAAGTGGTAGTGGGAAAACCGTATTTCTGAAGTGCCTCCTAGGTTTATTTGAAGCGGAAGAGGGCCGAATCATTTATAGGGATAAAGCCATTCAGGATATGAACGATGATGAAAAAAGGAATCTTCGGGAAGATATGGGAATGGTTTTTCAAGGAGGAGCATTATTCGATTCAATGACGGTGGAAGAAAATGTGATGTTTCCTTTGAGAATGTTCACCAGGAAGCCCAAAGACGAAATGCTGGATAGAGTAAATGAAGTATTAAACCGTGTGAATTTAGAGAACGCAAATTCTAAATTTCCTTCGGAAATATCAGGAGGAATGCAGAAACGAGTTTCCATTGCACGTGCGATCGTAAACAATCCGAAGTATTTATTCTGCGATGAGCCTAACTCAGGACTCGACCCAAGAACAGCCATTCTAATCGATAATCTTATTCAGGAAATTACCAAAGAATACAATATCACGACTGTGATTAATTCGCACGATATGAATTCGGTGATGGAAATTGGTGAAAAAATAATATTCCTACAGAATGGTAATTTGGCTTGGCAGGGAACAAATAAGGAAATCTTTAAAACCGATAACAAAGATGTCACCGATTTCGTTTATTCGTCTAATCTATTTAAGCAGATACGAGAAATTCAGCTAAAGAAATCTTAGTTTTCGGCGTTCACGACGCTCAAGGTATCAACCTTCATTTTATACTTTAGCCACTTAGCTAAGTTCTCATTTTTTTCGCTTCTTATTCGACGCGAAACATCTTCACTCCAATTAACCGTAAACACTGCCAGCGTGTCGATCTTTTCAAAATTATTGGAGACTTTTTCAGCAAAACTGAATTCTTTCAATTCGGGATAGATCATTTTTGCCTCGTTGCTTAGGGCTTCAAAACTTACCTTCTCTCTAACCTTTAATCTCGCCACCTCATCTTCCAGAAAACGAATGCGTTCATCTTTATCTCGAATGGCCGTTTCATTTTTCACGTATAACTCTTCCAGAATATCGGCTTTGACGTCACCCGAAATCTGAGCTGCCAATTCCCCCGATCGATCTGTGCCTTGATAAATTCTCAAATTACTGTCTTCCAATTTGTCTGTTTCCTTTAAGGTGAGTAGCCACTCATTAATTTTAGACTGTGGCACCGGATTTCCAATGAGATATACTTCAATGTCTTTGGACTTATAATCTTGTGTAAACTTGACTACCTCCGCCCCTTCGTATCGCACAATTTCCGATACAAATTCCTTGGTTTTCGTTTCAAACACCTGTTGGTCAAGAAGATTTATAAATAATATCACCGAAGGAATAACTACAATTAAGGCAATAATCGAAGCGATTTGAGCAATTACCCTGCGACGTTTTGAATTCGCATATCGTACCAGAGGAAAACGCAAGACCTTTGCTACAATAAAAGTAGATAGGGCTATAAATGTCGCGTTGATGGAGAATAAATACAAGGCACCACCTGCATAACTAATATTGCCAATCGCCAATCCGTAACCCACCGTACAGAGCGGTGGCATTAACGCGGTGGCTATCGCAACACCAAATATCACACTGGCAATAGTACCTTTTTTGGTTTTAGCCACTATGAGGGCCAACCCACCAAAAATAGCCACCAAAACATCCAAAATTGTTGGATAGGTACGAGCAAGTAGCTCCGGGGTTTCTTGGGTCAAGGGTGAAATCTCAAAATAAAGATAGGCCGTGAGTACACTTAAGAACATCATAACCCCGAGATTAATCATAGACCTTCTCAGCATTTCTACATCGTTGATCGCAACACCTAACCCTACTCCAACGATGGGACCCATCAATGGAGAGATAAGCATCGCTCCAATTACAACTGCCGTACTACTTACGTTCAATCCGATGGAAGCGACAAAAATGGAAAAAATGAGAATCCAGGCATTATGTCCTCTAAAGGAGATATCTTTTTTTACCGCATCGATGGTAGAATCCCTATCGGTATCGTTGTGGATATTGAACAGACCTACGATAAACTCACGTAGCGATTCCCAAGTGTTTTGTTTTACCTGTTCAAAGAGGGACTCATCGTTCGTTTCATTTTCTGTGGGTTCTTGTGTGCTGTTCATCTATGAATATTTTTTACCAAACTTCTGGGATACTTGGCTTAGAAGCTTTTTAATGTCTTGCTCCTTTTCCTTCGGAAATATAAGCAAAACATTCTCTTTATCAACAACGATATAATCGTCAAGGCCTTCCATCACTACTAGTTTCTCCTTTTCAGTAAAAACCATATTTCCATTAGACTTTTTTATATATGGTATTGCCCGAACTATTGCATTGTTAGCATTGTCCTTTTCTAACTTCTCATGCAAAGCTCCCCAAGTACCTAAATCGTTCCAATCGAAAGTCGCTGCTTTAACGAATACATTGGATGCTTTTTCTAAAATACCGTAATCGATGGAGATATTCTCAGCTTTTTCATACTCCTTTTCGATAAAGGATTTTTCTTCAGAGGTATTTAAAAGGTCTATACCCTGTGTAAAAAGAGCATGCATATCCGGCATGAGAGTTTCAAACGCTTGTAGAATACTTTTCGCACTCCAAATAAAGATCCCCGCATTCCATGAGTAATTACCGGCAGCCAAAAATTCCTTCGCGGTCTCATAGTCTGGTTTTTCCCGAAATTGCACTACTTTTTTAATTTCAGAATCATCACCTTTATTATTTTCGATATAACCATATCCGGTATTCGGAAAAGTGGGTTCTATCCCCAAGGTGAGGATAACATCATCCTTTCTACAGGCTTCGAAACAAATTTTCACATCTGTCCGAAACGCATCTTCATCTTCTATCCAATGATCACTGGGTGCCACTAGTATAAGCGCCTCCGGATTCTCCTTATAGATTTTCAATGCCGACAATAACAAACAGGGAGCCGTATTTCTCATGGCAGGCTCCAAAACCAATTGAGAAGCATCAATTTCGGGTAACTGTTCCAAACAAATATCCTGATAGCGCTCATTGGTAAGAATCAATAGGTTCTTTGATGGAATTAACTTATTTAGTCGAGAAAATGTTTTCTGAATGAGCGTATCGCCCGTCCCGAGCATATCGTGAAACTGCTTTGGATGATCCGAGGTACTCACAGGCCAAAATCGAGAGCCAATGCCTCCCGCCATAATCACCGCATACAAATTTTCGTTCATCCTTCTATTTTAAAAATTCGACTTCCGCATTTGGGTTGAACAAATAAATTCTTCCCGTGGACAATTCTAAGCACTCGTATCTCTTGACCCTTTTTTCTCCTCGTTTAAAAACTTTTCCATTGTAGAGTCGGAAGGTACTGCCATACGGCAATTCAAAGATATAGTTTTTATCATTGGGAGGGTCAAATTGCTTTAAAGCCAAAGACAACTTTGAGTCGGTATCACTACTCGCTTTAGGGTTCTTAAAATGCATAGCCAACAATGGTAATAATTGCTTCGGAAAAACCTCGGGCCTCAGAAAAGGAAGCATTAAGAATTGAAAAGTATGTTTCCATTCCTTGCCGTGTGGCTTGATCCTTCTGCCATATTTCCGAAAAGCCACCAAATGTGCGATTTCGTGTATTAATGTGATTAAAAAGCGATACGGATTTAAATTCGAATTAACAGTAATTTGGTGTTGACCATTTGGTAATTTACGGTAATCTCCATGACGTGTTTTTCGCTCATTTACAATCTTCAGGTGCAATTCGTTCACCTTTATTAATTCTGAAGCCGGCTCAACCGAAGCCTTTGGAAGGTATTTTTCTAAAATCTCTTTCATTCGTTAAGGAGTCGTCGCCGAAACCTGTAAAGTTTTACCGTTGTAGTATTTATTCCCGGTGAGCGCAAAGTCCATGATATACTGTGCCATTTCCAAAGCCGAAAGCGGCGCCTTAAAGTCGGGAAAAGCCTGTTCCAACATTTCAGTTTGAACAGCCCCTAAGGCCAAAGCGTTAAAGGCCGGACCACTGTCTTTGTACTCTTCGGCCAGAACTTCGGTCAAGGTAATAATAGCTCCTTTACTACTGCTATAAGCCGCCAATCCAGGAAACTTCATACTTCCCTGAACTCCTCCCATACTGCTAATATTTATAACATGTCCGTCTTTCCTCATATAAGGTAAGGCAATTTGAGTCAACGCAGCTGCCCCAAAAACGTTTACTTCGTAGGAAGACTGAAAATCATCCATTTTCAATTTATCGAAAGGTTTATTCACTAAATAACCGGAATTATTGATGAGAATATCAACTTTCTTCCATTTAGACTCTAGAAACTCTGACACTTTTTTCAAGTCTGAAGAACTCGTAATATCGCAGGGAAAACAAGTACAATTTGAAATGCCCAATCCCGAAATCGGAACCTCATTTCTAGACAGGGCTAAAACATTGTAACCTTTGTTGGTAAATAAAGCTACTAATTCGTAGCCAATGCCCCTGCTGGTTCCGGTAATGATAACGTTCTTCATAGTTCTAAATATACACAAATCCCACTATCTTCAATTAAAATAGTGGGATTCGAATTAAGATTTATTCAGTTTAAACAAACATGGTGACAGGGTTCTCAATATACTGTCTCAATGTTTGAAGAAATTGCGCTCCCGTGGCTCCATCAACTGTGCGATGATCGCATGCGAGTGTCACTGTCATGGTATTTCCAACCACGATCTCTCCATTCTTAACAACTGGTTTTTGTACAATCGTCCCTACCGATAAAATTGCGGAATTAGGTGCATTGATGATGGAAGTAAATTCCTTAATACCAAACATCCCCAAATTAGAAACCGTAAATGTGCTTCCCTGCATTTCGTCTGGCGTTAGTTTTTTGTTTCTCGCTTTGCCGGCCAAATCCTTTACCTGGGCTCCGATTTGCGAAAATGTCATTTGATCTGCAAACTTAAGCACGGGCACCACCAAACCATCTTCTACAGCGACAGCTACCCCAACGTGAATGTGCTTTGCAATTTTCGTAACACTATCTGCCCACTGACTATTCACCTGCGGATGCTTTCTCAAGGCCATAGCACAGGCTTTAACGATCATATCGTTGAAGGAAATCTTTACATCCGGAACTTCATTAATTGTCGCTCTAGACTTAATGGCATTGTCCATATCAAGTTCGACCGTGAGGTAATAATGAGGTGCCGTAAATTTGGACTCTCCCAATCGCTTCGCAATAGTTTTGCGCATTTGTGAATTGGAAAGTTCCTCAAAACTTTCTTCTCCAACCGGAGTATAAATGGCCACAGGGCTAGGGGCACCTTCGGCTGTGGTGCTGGGTTGAGCACTGGGTTGGTAATTGTCTATGTCGCGTTTTACTATTCTTCCGTTTTCACCGGATCCTTTTACGTCAGACAAACTAATGCCTTTCTCTTCCGCCATTTTTCGCGCTAGAGGCGATACAAAAATTCGACCGTTTGGACCAGTTGAACTACTTGGCGCCGATTCGCTCTTAACACCCGTTGTTTGTTTTGTCGCGGCTTTAGGTGTTTCTGTCTTTTTCTCTTCGGAAATTTTAGAATCCGAAGTGGCTTTCTTTTCAGTTTTAGCCGGGGCTGTGGTATTTATTCCTGAAACATCCGTTCCCGCAGGTCCAATAATCGCCAGCAACGCATCTACCTTTGCTGTTTCACCTTCGGCTATTCCTATTTTCAGTAAAGTACCGTTGTAGAACGATTCGAATTCCATAGTAGCTTTGTCCGTTTCAATTTCAGCCAAAATATCGCCCTCTTCAACCGTGTCGCCTTCTTTTTTCAACCAAGAAGCAACGGTTCCCTCCTCCATGGTATCACTTAGCCTAGGCATGGTAATAATTTCTACACCTTCAGGAATATCGCTACTCGTTTCCTCGGTAGTTTCGGCAGGCGTCTCTTCCTTAGATTCCTCTTTCGTATCAGAAGCACTTTCAGAAGCAGTACCATTTCCTGTTAACAACCCGGAAATATCTTCACCTTCTTCTCCAATAATAGCGAGTAGTGCATCGACATTAGCTGTTTCACCTTCACCAATACCAACATGCAATAGTGTTCCTTCATAAAATGACTCGAACTCCATTGTCGCCTTGTCGGTTTCAATTTCGGCAAGGATATCGCCCTCCTCAACTTTATCTCCCACTTTTTTAAGCCAGCTTGCCACGGTTCCTTCCTCCATGGTATCGCTTAATCTGGGCATCGTTATTACTTCAGCCATTTCTTATAGTTTATGAGGTAAAAATGGATAATCTTCTTGAGCGTAAACTACATCGTACATTACATTCTTCTCCGGATAAGGTGATTCGTCGGCGAATTTCTCGCATTCACTCACCTTTTCCTTTACGCGTTTGTCGATTTCTTTTATTTGATCTTCGGTCGCCCATTTCTTTTCGTAAATATGATTTAACACATAGGATATTGGATCTTCTTCTTGCTTCTTGGCAACCTCTTCTTTGGATCGGTAATGCTGTGCATCACTCATTGAGTGTCCGCGGTAGCGATAAGTTCGTATTTCGAGAAAAGTGGGGCCACCGCCTTTTCGGGCTCTGGTAATTGCCTCGTCTAATTCTTTTGCCACAACTTCGGGTTTCATACCGTCCACAGGACGACAAGGCATTTCATATCCCAATCCCAATTTCCATATTTCGGTATGATTGGCGGTTCGCTCTACAGAGGTCCCCATGGCATACCCGTTATTCTCGACGCAAAATACCACCGGTAAATTCCATAACATCGCAAGATTGAAAGTTTCGTGTAAGGAACCCTGGCGAGTAGCACCGTCGCCCATAAAAGTTAAAGTAACCGCATCTCTATCGTAATATTTATCGGCAAAGGCGAGTCCGGCTCCTAAGGGTATCTGTCCTCCAACAATTCCATGTCCACCATAAAATCCGTGCTCCTTTGAAAATATATGCATCGATCCTCCCAGTCCTTGAGAGGTTCCGGTTGCTTTTCCATAAAGCTCTGCCATCACGCGTTTAGGATCTACTCCCATACCAATAGGCTGCACGTGATTTCGGTAGGCCGTAATCATTTTATCTTTTGAAAGATCCATCACGTGTAAAGCTCCTGCAAGAACAGCTTCTTGACCGTTGTATAGATGAAGAAATCCACGAACTTTTTGGTTGATATACACCTGAGCCAGTTTGTCTTCAAACTTACGCCAGAACAACATATCTTCATACCAAGAGAGGTACGTTTGCTTGGTTACTTTTTTCATTTAATGAATTATGATTTTTTCTGAAAAATTCTCAGAATAATTTTCACGAATTACAAAAATAGGACATTATATGATACTAAAAAACACGATTTTCCTAAAAAACAAACGAAAACGTTGTCGGGTAGAATTTTCCGAAGTATGCAATAACAATTGCATATTTAATCTATAATAATTACTTGCTACAAATAGGAACTATCAAAAATGAGAGGCAGTAAATCTTTAATAGACTGAGCCTTTACAACTTTCCCCGTTTCTCCCATAAAATATACCGGAATAGAGGATGATTGATTTACCTCGTATTCGGCTAGAGATTGTCTGCAAGCACCACAGGGAGGTATAGGAACTACCGTTTCGTGTTGGGTGGATCCAGCGGTTAATGCTATGGCGGTGAGTTGAACTCCGGGATACTGAGCCCCGGCGTGAAAAACGGCAACCCGCTCTGCACATAGGCCGGAAGGAAAAGCTGCATTTTCTTGGTTATTACCTATCACAGTTTCACCATTAGCCAATGATATGGCAGCGCCCACCTTAAAATGTGAATAAGGCGCATAAGCATTTTTACGTGCTTCATGCGCCTTATTCATTAATTCCTGAATGTCTTCCGGAAGATTTGAAACAGATTCAAAAACTTCCAGTTCTGTTTCAATTTTAATTTTTTTCAAATTTCTAGTATTCGCTATACTCGTCACCAAAGTTAAAGGTCAATCCGAATCGAAGGGTTCCTTCTAACGGACTTCTAACTCTCGAGGTTGAGAATAGGTATGATAAATCGATATTTATGGCACTTAGCTTGAATCCGGCACCTACCGATAAAAATTTACGCGATCCTTTTTCTTCACTTTCGTTAAAGTATCCGGTTCTAAATGCAAATACATCTTGGTACCAGTATTCGGCTCCTAAAGCCCAGGTAAATTCTTTTAACTCTTCACTAAATCCGTCGGGAGCATCACCAAACGATTGGAACATTCCGGATATAAAACTAATGTCGTTATAATCTTGGATCGCTTGCGATCTTTCTTCAGGAGTGATATCTCCGTCACCATTTAAGTCTAAATCCGGAGGAGTTGGAACCAACAATTTGTTTACTTCCAAGTTCACCCCTACCTTATTGTATTCGTCAAGGATAAAATCGAATCCTCCACCAAGGCCTAAGTTAGTTGGGATAAAGTTTTCTTGTCCTGTTTCATCATATTTTAGTTTAGGACCAATATTCGAAATATTGAAACCAGCTCTCCAACGACCGTCAAAGTCGTTGTAGGCAACTTCTTCCGACTGATAGAAACCTGAAACATCTACTGCGAAGGTACCCGCTGCTGTCGCATCTTCATTTCCAACCTGTAGTTTCAAATCGGAACGAATATAACGTCCGGCAACAGCCATAGAGAAACGATCACTTAAACGCAACGCATAGGATACATCCAAGGTAAGTTCGTTTGGTTTTACAACCAATGGTTCTTGATCGAAAGTTTCTCTCAATTCCACTTCACCATTACTAAAATATCTGAAACTAGCAGCAACCGCACTTCTTTCGTTGATACGGTTGTAATAAGTTAAATTTCCGAGGAAAATATCATTCACCAAATTACTTAAATAAGGAGTATAGGTAATACCTAATCCTTGCTTGGAAATGGCGAAGGCGTATTTTGAAGGATTCCATTGCTGGGAAAAACCATCGGTTGAAGTAGCTACACCTATATCTCCCATACCCCCTGATCGGGCATCTGCAGCAATTAATAGAAATGGGACTCCGGTTGTAATTACTCGAGTTGACTCTTGAGCCGTAGCTTTAAAGACAAATAAACCCAGTAATATTGGAATAAAAAGTTTCTTCATGAGGTAATAAATTTTGAACAAATATAATTTTAATTTTTAAAGGATAACCAGTTTTTCATATTTTTCAACCTGCTGATTTGCGAGGCTGGACTTCACTGTGAGCTTATATACATACACGCCTTTACCTATCTTGTCACCAAAATCATCTAGACCATCCCAGACCACAGCACGAGACTGACTTCCTTCTGAAACGACCACCTGATTTATAGTTTTAACCACCTTACCAGTTACAGTAAAAATTTGCACCTGGACATCCAGCATTTCGGAAGGGCGATTGTGTTCGAACCAGAATTCAGTATAGTTCACGAAAGGGTTTGGGTAATTGAGCACTCTTCTTATCTCTAGTTTATCATTTCCGAAGACGACAAACTGTATTTCTGCCGTAGATGAATTATTGTAAACATCCCAAGCTTTCAGTGTCAAAGTGTGCAACCCTTCTTCTAAATTTCGCAGTTTGTAATTGGCACGACCTCTGGTAAAATCATCTACTTCGGCCTGATAATATTCATTTAGCACAAACGGATTTGTTTCATCACCGTCGAGTATCGCCACGATATCATGACCAATACCACTTGAGGTGTTAATTCCATTTTCATCTTCCAATTTTGCAATTAAGAGAGGAGAATCGTTAGTAATCCCACCAGATATGAAAGACTCGTCATTCATAAAAAGTTGAATGAGCGGCCCCTCGTTATCCTCGGGAGCATTTTCGTTCAGGCCTCCAACCTTTATTTCGAGATTGAAACCAGTTTGATCTTCCAATTCATTGTCTTTCTCACTATACAAACTTACTTTACCATTCCCAACCGGTATTTGAGTATCTCGCGGCACTACAAATTCGAACTCGAATTGACCATTGGTAACGGTTGCTTGACCGTTAAATAGAATTTCCCCCAAAGTGATAAAATCGAGAATTGCCAATTCTCCATTCGATTGTTCTACACCATCATTCCCTAAGGTCTGTCTTTGGACATTTTTATCAAAAACTTTTGCTTCCAATATACCGTTGTAGTTCGTAAGTACATTCCCCGACTCGTCCAACACTTCACCTCCCATTTTTACTCTGCTTAATGCCTGTAAAGTATCGGTGGAAGTCGAAATGGGCTGTCCGTTTAAGGTGGTTAATCGTACGCTTTGCTTCGGAAATGCAAGTCGCATGGCAGGATCGCCAATATAAAATATAACTCGTCGATCGTCATCACCCACCCCAATTTGATTTTTAGAGAGTCGCAATGCCTCGGCCGGTGGAACGGGAATGATCTGTCCAAATCCGAACAACTCTTCAGCTAGTATTTCATTAAAATCTACTCCCAAGCGCACTCCAATAGATCGTGTAGTTGTAATTAAAGAGATGGCGCCGCCTTCACTATTCCAGAAGGTGAGTTCTCCTGCGGTAATTCGTTGTGGATTGTCAAATTTGGTGAACTCACAAGTTACAGTCACAATACAAGGGTAACGGTTTTTGTTGCGAAGATTCCTAGCAGTTTCTTGGGTATAAATAAATTCCTTCGCCAAGCCGTCTTCCCCCCCGTGTCCGAAATAATTCAAAATGAGAGCTCCCACTTCTATATCGTTCACTACTTTTTCATTTACCTGTGGATAGCGATTACCTCCGGCAGAAGTTTCTTGCTGAAAGGCGTCTGTATGTATCTTTTTTACATTAATAAATGGTTTTTCGGCAGAAATTCGATCCCCAATCGAATCCAAAACCACTTCTAACCTATTGTATTCCCAGATGATATCTACATCATCAGAAACCAAAACGAAATTGTTTCTCCAATTTCCGTAGGAAACTTTAGACGCATAATTGATCACTTTATCAACCATAGTGTTGGCTAAAGAAACATTGTCTGCTAAAATTCTTCCCACAGCAACATCGAGTAAATCTCTATCGGACAAATCACTACCATTTTCATCAAGGGTATCACCGCCTATGGTTCCTTCATCAGGGTCTAAATTTCCAAAGAAATCGTCCGACATGAAAGATGCCGATGTACTTATACTACTGAGGCGATGAAAAGTGGGTACAATGTTATTATTATTCGCCAGTCTATTTTTATAATCGATGGAGGTATCACCAAATAAACACAAGTATTTCAGTCGTTTGTCTGGAGAGGAGGCATTGTCGTAAACATATCTTACCAAATTTCTAATGGCCGAAACATCCTGCTTACCAGAGCTAAACTCCTCGTAAACTTGATCGGTAGTAATCACCTTTACATTCATGCCAGACAGATTCTTGTGATGGTTAGCCAGGCGCAACGCCGGCTGGATTAAGAAAGGCGCTGTAATAATAATGTAATCTATGTCTTGAAAGGCCCCATTTTCATTTGTAAAAAGCGTACCCTTTAGGTCTTGATTACCCACTTGTGGATTGGCTGCCGCGATGGGTTGAAAATAATTGTTGGGATTTATAGCTACGTACTCTCGAATTTCACCCAAATTGGCCTTAAAACTGATGATTGCATTGCTTTCATCATTGGCCTTAGCACTAATAAAAGAGGTGTTGGTCACATCCCAAATTTGTGAAAACTGCGATGCATTACTAATTTGATACTCCCCAATTCCGGAAGTTGTAGCGGCATCATTATTTCTGAACGCCATCTGCGAACCTGCTCCTGCCAATTGGCGAAGAGCTTCTACACTTATATAATCCAAATAACCCACGCTCGAGGGATTGCCATTATTATTGTACACCAAATCAACGGTCACGGTTTCCCCGGAAGCGGGAATATCTCCGTCGAAAAAATCGGTTCTCAGCAAAACCGGATCTGCGATAATTCCGAAAGTCAGCGGATCCACACTGGTGGCATTTATCGAAACTGCCATACTTGTAATTGTTTCCGCAGCAGCAGCCGCATAAACCTTAACATTCATGGGTGCTCCCGAGACTATATTTGGAAAGTTAAACTCATAGCTTTGTTCATTTTCAATATCGAATCGGTTTCCAAACCATCGTCTTCCTACTTTAGCTGGTGAAAATTCATCAACTTCATGGAATTTATAATCGTGAAACTGAGTAATGTTAATATTGGGGTCTCCGGTAGGCTCTAGCATTGGCTGAACTCGTAATCCGGGAGAATCCGCTACAGTTACATAATAATACGCCTCATCGGAATAAGGATTAAGATTGGTATTATTCTCCAAATCGAAGCCTTTTACGCCAACTCCGTAAAAGAGTATAAAATCACCACTATCGAAGCTACCGTCCTCCTCTCCAATAACCTGAATTGCGTTTTCCGGAAGGTCAAACTCATTGTTTAATCGATTCAGCAATGGTAAGGGTTTACCTCCATGCCCATAAATTCTAATGTTTCGCGGGTCTATTCCGTCGGTATTCATGCCCATATCGTCCAAAAATGACTTAGAGACTCTATAAACCCCTGTTTCTTCCACTTGAAATTTGTACCAGTCACCTGTTGCAAGCACCGAATTCGTAATAATACTGCGAGATCCAGAATTTCTTGAAGTGGCGTACTTGTAGTTAACTGAAAAGGATAAAACCTTGCGTAATTGCCCATTAACCCTAACAACGGGGGACATATATACCGAATTATAGGTAATATTTCTGGCGCGAGATGAAATAAGTCT
>JABDKT010000185.1 GCA_013002065.1 Flavobacteriaceae bacterium | reverse complement strand
AAATGAGGCCATTCAAAATAATGACCGAGTTATAGGTGTATTTTGTTTGGATCCTAGGTGGCGAGATACCGATTCCTTCGGATTTAAAAAAATGGAGAAATTCCGCGCTAATTTTCTTTTGGAAACCCTTCAAGAACTAAAAACGAATCTAGAAGAACTCAATATTAGTCTTCTTATACTTTCCGATACGCCAGAAGAAATTATTCCCAAACTCATTACAGAACACCATATCGAACATGTCTATTTTCAAAAAGAATGGACAGCGGAAGAAGCGCAAGTGGAACAATCGGTTCGGAAGCAGTCCAATACCACCGACGTAAAGTGGCACTCGACCTATGATCAATTTTTATTTCATCCCGATGATATTCCGTTTGAATTTGCCGAAGTACCGAAAGTTTTTACCGTTTTCAGAAAGAAATGTGAGAAATATTCTAAGGTTCGGCCCAGAGTAACTCCTTCTAAACTTTCCGAAGAAAATTTGCTCCAACCAACAAACGAAATTCCTACCCTTCAACAACTAGGTTACGAAGATTTTGAAACCGATCCGCGCTCTGCTTTCCCTTTTACCGGCGGTGAAAACAGCGCACGAAAAAGACTTAATTACTATTTCTGGGAAACCAAAAAACTGTCTTATTACAAAAAAACCCGAAACGGACTTATAGGCAAAGACTTCAGTTCAAAATTTTCTCCTTGGTTGGCAAATGGCAGTATCTCGGCTCGTACTATTTTTTGGGAAATTGAAGAATATGAATCGGCAGTTCGAAAAAATGACTCAACTTATTGGTTGTTTTTTGAGTTGGTATGGAGAGACTTCTTTAAATACATATCTCTAAAACACGGGAATCAAATTTTTAAAATAGCAGGTATACTCCAGAAGGATTATAAATGGAAATCTAATGCCGATTTAATTGAGAAATGGATCCACGGAAATACAGCTGAACCATTTGTCAACGCCAACATGATAGAGCTTAAAGAAACCGGATGGATGAGCAACAGAGGTAGGCAAAATGTAGCTTCTTTCCTCGCAAAGGAGTTAAATGTAGATTGGAGAATAGGGGCAGCTTATTTTGAATCCATGCTCATAGACTATGACGTTCACAGTAATTACGGCAATTGGATGTATGTCGCCGGCGTTGGAAATGACCCAAGAGATCGAAAATTTAATATTCAATCACAGGCAGATCGATACGATCCTAAATCTAAGTATCAAAATTTGTGGTTGCAACCCGTTTTATTCTAGCCAATGACACTACGACTTATACTTGGTGATCAATTAAATCTCAATCACTCTTGGTTTCAAGAGAAGAACGAAGATGTAATATATTTTATGGCTGAAATGCGCCAGGAAACCGATTATGTGCGACATCATATTCAAAAAGTGGTTGGGTTCTTCGTCTCTATGAGAAACTTTTCCGAAGAATTAAAAGAAAAAGGGCATCGCATTATTTATTATTCGCTCGATGATTCGAGGAATACGCAAAACTTGGAAGACAATATTTCTACATTAATAAAGGAATACGAGATCGATCGATTTGAATATCAACTCCCGGACGAATATCGTTTGGATAAACAATTGAAGCAATATTGTAAGTCTCTTGATATTTCCGCTGAAAGTTTCGACACCGAACATTTTTTCACCACCCGTGACGAGTGGCAGGAATTTTACGATGGGAAAAAACAGTTTGTGATGGAGTATTTCTACCGCAATATGAGGAAAAAACACGGTATTCTCATGACTTCGGAAAAAACACCCGAAGGCGACAAATGGAACTACGACGACTCCAATCAAAAAAAATGGAAAGGCGATCCCGAAATTCCTCACGAAAGAGGCTTCCGAAAAGATGTCACTGAAATTGTAGAACTCTTGAAAAAAAGTGGTGTGGAAACCATTGGATCGATTGATGCCGAACAATTTAGTTGGCCTACGTCGAGAGCAGATTCTTTATCGGTTCTAAATCACTTTTGTAAAGAATTACTAGTTCACTTTGGAGATTACCAGGACGCCATGGATCCCAACGAAAAATTTCTATTTCACAGCCGGATATCCTTTGCCCTCAATGCAAAAATGCTTTCGCCCAAAGAGGTGATAGATAAAGTGATTGATTTCTGGAGAGAACACAAAAAGGAAATTGACATTTCTCAAGTCGAAGGTTTTGTTCGTCAAATATTAGGGTGGCGCGAATACATGCGCGGACTCTATTGGGCTTATATGCCAGGATACGCCGAGAAAAACGAACTCAATAACAAAAATAAGCTCCCGGATTTCTTTTGGACAGGTGACACCAAAATGAACTGTGTAAAACATGCCATTGGTCAAAGTCTAGAAGATGCATATGCGCATCACATTCAAAGATTGATGGTGATAGGCAATTTTGCCTTGCTCATTCAGTGCGATCCCGATCAAGTGGATGAATGGTACTTGGGGGTGTATATCGATGCCATAGAATGGGTTGAGATAACCAACACCAGAGGGATGAGTCAATGGGCCGATGGCGGATTGGTAGCGACCAAGCCATACGTTTCGAGCGGTAGCTATATCAACAAGATGAGTAATTACTGCGGAAATTGCCACTACAAAGTGTCGAAAAAGACTGGAGAAGATGCTTGCCCTTTCAACTCTCTCTATTGGAACTTCCTGGACGATAAAAAGAAGCACTTTGAAAATAATCAGCGCATGTCTATGATGTTGAGTATGCTTAAAAAGATGAATGCTGAAACCTTGTCCGATCATAAAGAACGAGCCGCTAAAATAATTGAGAATCCGGATGCCTTCTAAAAAACCACATATAAACATAGTTTGGTTAAAACGGGATCTTAGATTGCACGATAATGAAGCTATCCACAACGCGATCGTTGATGGCTTACCATTTCTGTTAGTTTATACCTTCGAGGACATTCTTTATAAGGACCCTCACTATTCCGAAAGGCATCGAAATTTTATTAAACAATCTGTTGCGGATATCAACCGAATTTTAGAAGCTCATAAAACCCAAGTGCTGTGTGTGGATTCGAATATCAATTCGGTGGTGGCAGTATTGCAGCAATTTTGGAGAATAAGTAATGTGTTTTCTCATCAGGAAACAGGTTTAAAGATTACTTATGACCGCGACAAAAACTTTAAGCGGTTTTGTAGAAATAATGAGATAAATTGGCAAGAAAACATCAACAATGGAGTCTTCAGAGGCCTAAAGAATCGAGAGAAATGGCGCAATCAGTGGACTAAGTATATGAAAAGTTCACATTTTGATAACAACTTAGATCGCGCCAATTTTATTTCTTCGGAAGAAATGCATCGTGTTTCAGATTTCCTTCCCCTTACTAACTTAAGGACAGATTCAAATCCAATGATGCAACCGGGGGGTCGCACCGCAGGGCTGAAATATATGAACTCATTTTTTGAAGAGCGATATATCAACTATAACTTATTCATCTCCAAACCACTTTTGGCCCGACAGAGTTGTAGCAGGCTCTCCCCCTATTTGGCTTGGGGAAACTTGTCGGTAAGAGAAGTGTGGCAATACGCGAAAGAATTTAGAAAAACTGCTAGATCAAAAAAAGCCATCGATGGTTTTACATCAAGGCTGCGATGGCAAGCACATTTCATACAAAAATTTGAAATGGAAGACCGAATGGAATTCGAAAGTGTGAACCGCGGTTTTAAAAACCTGAATAAAAAGGTAAACAAAGGACATCAAGTGGCTTGGCAAAAAGGTAATACCGGATTTCCACTAGTGGATGCCTGTATGCGTTGTTTATATGCTACCGGTTACCTTAATTTCAGAATGAGAGCTTTGGTGGTATCATTCTTTACGCATCTATTATGGCAACCTTGGCAAGATGCTGCCCATTATCTGGCAGGACAATTTTTGGACTTCGAACCGGGAATTCATTTCCCGCAAATTCAAATGCAGGCTGGTGAAACCGGGATTAATGCCCTGCGGATTTACAATCCGATAAAAAACAGCTACGAGCATGACCCAAAAGGAGAATTTATTAGAAAATGGTTGCCCGAACTTGAAAATGTGCCTGTGGAATTTATTCACGAACCGTTTAAAATGACAGAATTGGACCAAAAATTCAATGAATTTACTCTTGGCGAGGATTATCCTTGGCCCATTGTAAAAATTCAATACAGTCGAAAAAGAGCCAGTGACGCATTGTGGGGAATGAAAAAAGATCCTGTGGTAAAAAAAGAAAATTTCAGAATTCTAAAAAAACACACTTTGTCGAATCGAAATAACTTTGATTAATGAATACATTAACCGTAAGGGAGATAGATAGGATAATTGAAATGGCTTGGGAGGATCGCACTCCTTTCGATGCCATAACCCTTCAATTTGGGCTTAAGGAACAAGATGTAATAGATTTAATGAGGAGGGAAATGAAACCTTCCAGCTTTAAAATGTGGAGGAAAAGAGTTCAGGGTCGAAAAACAAAACATGCAAAATTACGTAACTTCGAGCATGAAGATGCACGGTTTAAATGTAGCCGACAAAAACAAATTACGCACAACAAAATTTCAAAACGGAAATGAAAGAGTCTAAAAAACCAGACCAAGTTGTCTTCAATGAAGAAACCAATGATTACGATGCAGCTATCAAGCCCTATGCGACTAATTTAGGTGCGCCGGCCATTAGCACGAACGACACAACGGCGTGGAAGAACAATAATATTGATAAAGTCAACAAGCATGTAAAAGCTCGTTATGACGAATTGAAATCGGAATTGGACGACCTTTTACAAACTTTCGAATACAATAAGTTAGTCTATGCAGCTAAATTTAGTTTTGAACCCATTGTAGGAAACAGATACCATCTTTACAAGGATGAGCAACAACAGAGCTTCTTATCCATTATCTCGCCCGAGGAATGCAATTTTGATTATATCGGATCTTTCCGTTTGAATGCCGACAAAATGTGGGAGAAAGTGTAGCTCTTAAAAGAGTGGATATTTGGCTACGGTGAACGAAAAGGTGCTGCCTCGTCCTATTTCCGAAGTAACCTTCATAGTTCCACCTAATTTCGTCACAATCTTTTTGACCAAAGCGAGTCCGATACCCGAACCGTAGTTGCCTTTTCGATCTCGAACTCCTACCACTTCGAATAATTAAAAAATCATTTAGCTCAATTAGTAACAAGTTTTTATGCCTCTGATTTTTTAACAACTCACCACTTTTATAAAAAAGCATTTTTCTGCCCAAAATGATCGTTTTTGATTGTTTTTTGACATTTTTTGATTGTTTTTTGCTCTTTTCTACTGTTTTTTAGCAATTTCTGAAGTTTTGTAAATGTTAAATTTTTATGATTGTGAAGATATTTTATCAAAAATTTATGTTAAGAAAG
>JABDKT010000181.1 GCA_013002065.1 Flavobacteriaceae bacterium | reverse complement strand
ACTTGAATTTGATTGCAAAGTTCCACCAAGAACTCATCATTGTTGTTGATGGTGATGTTGCTAATTTCCTTCATATCGAAGGATTGCAATTTAAATAATCCGTCATTTTGTATGGTTCCTCCTCCCGAAATAACCCCGGAAGTAAAGAATACAGAAGATATTTGAGGAACGACCAGTTCGCCCGAAAAAGTTAGATCGTTGGAAATTGTAAAATGAACAGCACCTTCCAATTCAATTGCTTGAGCGAATGCCGCAGCATCACTTATAAGTACATTGAACCCATCTTGAATAAACACGGTACTGGAAGCATCTGGAACCGTTCCGGCGTCCCAGTTGGCAGAGTTGAACCAGTTGTCATCCCCTCCGTTACCAGTCCAGAAATGACTTTGTGCTTGGACAAAACCAATTGAGCCGACAAACAATAGGTAGATCAGTGTAATAAGTTTCATAGCGGTGAAGTTGTTTTTATTTTCAAGTTACGAAAAATCAGACATTTAGTCATTTTTTAAGTATTTTTTGAGAAATCTAACGCCCTTTATGTTGTATGTTTGCAACAATAAGGTGAACTAAATCAAAAAATAGCTACCTTTACAAAGCAAAAGCAACTATATGCGCGGTCCCCTTTTTTATTCAAAAATTTTGCTCTTTGGTGAATACGGAATAATCAAAGACTCTAAAGGCCTCTCCATCCCTTACAATTTCTACAACGGTGCTCTCAAAATTGACGAGCACAAGACCATTGCGACCAAAAGATCCAACGATAATTTGACTCGTTTCGTGTCTTATTTGGAAGAATTGCAACAAAACAATCCCGACTTGGTAATTTTTGACATGGAGAAATTGAAAACAGATGTTGATAACGGTTTGTATTTTGATTCGAGTATTCCAGAAGGTTATGGCGTAGGAAGTAGTGGAGCACTAGTGGCTGCGATTTACGACAAATATGCTTCCAACAAGATTACTGTTTTAGAAAATCTTACCAGAGAGAAGCTACTTACCTTAAAAAGTGTTTTTGCTGAAATGGAATCCTTTTTCCACGGTAAGTCTTCCGGATTGGACCCGTTGAATAGTTACCTGAGTTTACCCATTTTAATAAATTCTAAAGATAATATTGAGCCTGCGGGCATTCCCTCGCAAACCAAAAGCGGACAAGGCGCGGTATTTTTATTGGATAGTGGAACTACAGGTGAAACAGCTCCTATGGTGCGAATCTTTATGGAGAACATGAAACAAGAAGGTTTCAGAAATATGCTTAAGAACCAATTTGTAAAGCATACCGATGCCTGCGTGGAAGACTTTTTGCAAGGTGATGTAAAGTCTTTGTTTAAAAATATCAAGCATTTATCGAAGGTGGTTTTGGATAATTTCAAGCCTATGATTCCAAAGCAATTTCATAAACTTTGGAAAAAGGGAATTGAAACCAACGCCTATTATTTGAAATTATGTGGCTCCGGAGGTGGAGGTTATATGCTCGGATTTACTGAGGATTTCGAATTGGCTCAACAAGAATTGAAGGACTACAAACTCGAGGTAGTTTATAATTTCTAGCACTCTTCCTAAAAATCTTATTTTCGCATAGTCCTTAACGAAACACTATGCTGTTCAACTCCATAGAATTTGCATTCTTTTTACCATTAGTCTTTCTTCTCTATTGGTTCGTTGCTAATCGACCTTTAAAGCTTCAGAATACATTTTTACTATTGGCGAGTTATTTCTTCTACGGATGGTGGGACTGGCGTTTTTTATCCCTTATTATATTTAGCTCGGCAGTGGATTATTTCGTGGGTCTTAATTTGGCCAAATCTGAAAATGCTAAGCACCGAAAAGTGCTATTGACGCTAAGTATCCTGGTGAATTTAGGTTTTTTAGGCTTCTTTAAATACTTCAATTTTTTTGCCGAAAGCTTCGCGAAGGCCTTTACGTTGCTTGGTAATCCGATAGAGGCATCTCGCTTAAATATTATTTTACCGGTAGGTATTAGTTTTTACACCTTTCAAACGCTGAGTTATACTATCGACATTTATCGCAAAAAATTAGCGCCTACTTCGAATGCGATTTCGTTCTTTGCCTTTGTATCCTTCTTCCCGCAGTTAGTTGCTGGACCTATTGAGCGAGCTTCGAATTTACTGCCTCAATTTCAGAAAAGCAGAGTTTTTGACTATTCGAAAGCGGTGGACGGACTGCGACAAATATTGTGGGGATTGTTTAAGAAAGTCTTGATCGCCGATAATTGCGCCGAGATTGTAAATATGGCATTTGCCGATCCGGGAGGGCAGTCGGGGAGTAATTTGTTGATAGGTGTTTTATTCTTTTCGTTTCAGATTTATGGAGATTTTTCGGGTTATTCGGATATGGCGATAGGAATGGCACGATTGTTTGGCTTCAATCTGAAAAAGAACTTTGCATTCCCCTATTTTTCGAGAAATATCGGTGAGTTTTGGCGGCGTTGGCATATATCGCTTTCCACCTGGTTTCGAGACTATTTGTATATCCCCATGGGAGGTAGTCGCGGCAGTAAATTTCAGCAAATAAGAAACATACTCGTAGTCTTTTTGGTAAGTGGTTTTTGGCATGGTGCTAATTGGACCTTTATTATTTGGGGCGGATTGCATGCCTTGTTTTTTATTCCATTGGTTTTACTGAAAAGGAACCGAACCTATCTCTCGGATATCGAAATTGAAAAAGGATGGAACTGGTTTAAATTGGGCGGACAGATCTTAATCACCTTTAGTTTGACCACCTTGGCCTGGGTATTTTTTAGAGCCGACTCTCTCACTCATGCTTTGGATTATTTCGAAGGTCTATTTTCGATGAGTCTATTTAGTATACCATCTATAATTGCTGACCTTAGTTCTAAATTGTTGGTGTTGTTCTTGCTTGGTTTTTTAATCGTAGAGTGGATGGGTAGAAAACAAGAATACGCACTGGAGAATTTGTGGACGGATAAGCCCAAATGGTTTCAGTTCGGATTTTATTATGTGTTAACGATCATTGTGTTTTTATTTGGTGGGAATCCGCAGGAATTTATTTATTTTCAATTCTAATTATGACAAAGTTTTTAAAGTTTAGTGCCCTGTTTGTGATCTTGGTTCTCATTGCCGTGATGATCACTTTTTTTAAGGCAGACGGATATACCGATTCCTTTTATATGCGAGTAGCGACGCCTAAACAGAATTCCTTAATAATTGGCAATTCCAAAGCAGCTCAAGGATTACAACCCGATGTGATAGACGAATACTCCAAAGCCGATCCGGTTTTTAACTTTGCCTTTAGTATGGCACATAGTCCGTATGGTCCTGCCTATCTAAAAAGTATTAAAAAGAAACTATCGGAAGAAGAACAGCCCGGAACCTTTATATTAACAGTAGATCCTTGGAGTATAAGCTCTTCGGCTGTAGACCCAAATAATGCTGAGCAATTTTCAGAAAACGAAAGCTTTATCAACGATTTGAGCAGTTTTTCAACACAACCTAATATTCCGTATTTGGTATCTCATTATAAGAATAGTTATGCCAAGATTTTTCAGAAGGATACTACTTCCTTTTTACACGACAATGGCTGGTTGGAGATTAAAGTGAATATGAAGCCAGAGGTAATTGAAGACAGGATATTGGCCAAGGTAGCCGATTTCAGAAAGAAAACAGAAGAGTATCAATTTTCAGAAACGAGATTGTCCTATCTTTATAAAACCATTGAGTTTTTAAAACAACATGGAAAAGTTCATTTAGTAATTATGCCGGTTCATCCACAAATACGTGAAATTGAACAAGCTTATATGCCCGATTTTGGCACAAAAATTAGAGAAGTTTCACATAAGGCGGTAGTTCCTTTGTTCGATTTAACGAGAGGAAGCGAACGGTTCATATTTACCGACGGAATTCATCTGGCAAAGGAGTCGGGTGAGGAAGTTTCTTATAAAGTGGGCAGCTGGATCGAACGATTGGAAAGACGAAATCCGAATTCAATTTACTAAACTAAATACGAGTGTTAGGAAGAAGGCAAAAATACATTTTACTAAAATTTTTCAGCCTTTTTTCGGTGGTGAGGGGGTATAATATCCTAATCATCGTAATTGCCCAATACCTTACTTCCATATACATTTTAGCTCCCGATTTACCACTTCGGAAAGTTCTTTTTGATGTCAATTTATTGATGTTGGTTTTGGCTTCCGCCTCTGCCATTGCAGCGGGCTATATTATCAATAGTTTTTATGACAGCGAAAAAGATCTAATCAATCGACCTACAAAAACGATGCTGGATCGCCTAGTAAGTCAGAACACAAAATTATCGGCTTACTTCACTTTAAACTTTTTCTCGGTCATTTTTGCAAGTTATGTTTCGTTTCGTGCAGTGATCTTTTTTTCACTTTATATTTTCGGCATCTGGTTTTACTCCCATAAACTGAAGAAATATTTATTCGTTGGTAACATAACCGCTGCAATTTTAGCCGTTATACCCTTCTTTGCCGTCTTCATTTACTACAAGAATTTTGATCTTGTAATTTTTGTACATGCCACCTTCTTGTTTTTGCTTATATCGATGCGCGAAGTGGTGAAGGATATGGAGAATTTAAAAGGTGATTTGGCTCAGAATTATCAAACTATACCAGTTGTTTACGGCGAAAAAACGGCCAAAAACATGCTTACGATCTTAAGTCTGTTAACCTTAATACCTACGGTGTTGTTGATTCTGAAATTTCCGATAGGTTATATGAAGTATTTTTTCTTCGGAAGTATTTTCGGGCTGTGCTGTTTCGTGGTGATCTTATGGAAATCGAACCGTAAACTTCATTACATCATTCTACACACCATTTTAAAGCTAATAATCGTTATAGGAGTGTTTAGCATTGTATTGATTAATGTAGATGTAGTGTTGAAGCGACTGTTATAAGAAAGAAAAAATGAAAAAGAAGAACTCACTCAAAGTAGCCCTGGCACAAATATCTCCCGTTTGGTTGGATAAATCGGGGACGCTCAAAAAGATCCTGAAACAAATAAAAGCAGCTGCCAAAGAAGAAGCCGAGTTAATTGTGTTTGGAGAAGGTTTACTACCCGGATATCCCTTTTGGCTGGCATTAACCGATGGTGCCGAATGGAATACTAAGGTGAATAAAGAACTGCATGCACACTATGTAAAAAATGCGGTGTCGATTGAGGATGGTGACTTAGATGAGGTTTGTAAATTGGCTAAAAAGAATTCCATTGCCGTTTATCTAGGCATTATCGAACGGCCAAAAGATAGAGGCGGTCATAGTATTTATGCTTCCTTGGTATATATTTCTGAAAAGGGAAAGATCAAATCGGTGCATCGAAAATTACAACCCACCTACGATGAAAGGCTAACTTGGTCACCGGGCGACGGACATGGGTTACAAGTTCATTCTTTAAAAAGATTTACTGTTGGCGGGCTAAACTGTTGGGAAAACTGGATGCCGCTGCCAAGAGCTTCGCTCTACGCGCAGGGCGAAGACCTGCACGTGGCCGTATGGCCCGGCAGCGACCACAATACTAAAGATATTACTCGTTTTATCGCTCGTGAATCCCGAAGTTATGTAATTTCTGTATCTGGCTTGATGAGTGTAGAGGATTTCCCTCCAAAGACCCCTCATTTAGAGAAAATATTTGAAAAAGCTCCCAAAATATTGGCCAATGGAGGTAGTTGTATTGCCGGCCCCGATGGAGAATGGCTGTTGGAACCTATCGTTAATGAAGCAGGTAACTTTTATCAAACTTTACATTTTGATAAGATATTGGAAGAACGACAAAATTTCGATCCGGTGGGGCATTATTCTCGCCCGGATGTCACCCAACTTATCGTGAATCGAGAACGGCAATCTACCCTGAAATTAGAGGATTAATCTTTTTCAAATAACGAGCTAGGAACCACAAGGAAGTTCTATCTTTGCAAAAATTTTCAAAATGAATAAACAAGGCAACAAGGGAAAAGGGAAATTGGCCGGAAAAGATAAAGGGAAACCGGGACAGGGTCGATTTGCAGGAAAGAATTCGCCTTCAAAAAAGCAATCTTCGAAGAAGAAGACTGCCTCCGATACAAGCACTGGAATACGATTAAATAAGTATATCGCCAATAGCGGAATTTGCTCTCGACGTGAAGCCGATATGTATATCGCAACGGGACAAGTAGTAGTAAATGGAAAAGTAATTAATGAAATGGGCTTCAAAGTACAGCCCGGGGATGAAGTGAAATTCGACGGAAGGAAAATTTCTCCCGAACCCAACACCTTTGTTTTACTCAATAAACCTAAGGGTGTTGCTACTACAACCAGTGAGTCGAAAGGGTTGACCGTAATGGACATTATTTCGAGTGCAACCAATGCAAAAGTGAAACCTTTCGGGCGACTTGGAAGAAACGCTACCGGACTACTTCTGTTTACAAACGATGACGTTTTCAGACAGAAATTCAGCAAAAAAGGAATAGTTCGATTGTTTCATATCGAATTGAATAAAAACTTAAAAGCTGCCGATCTACAGAAAATTTCCGAAGGACTTAAAATCGACGGGAAGGAAGTACAAGTAGAGGAAGTAAGTTATGTAAACAATGCGCCTAAACGAGAGGTTGGATTAAAGATCAAACATACCGGAAATAGCATTATTAGAACCATTTTTGATCATTTGGGTTACGATGTGGTAAAGGTGGATTGTGTAACGTTGGGTCCTCTTACCAAAAAAGATCTTCCTAGAGGCCGATACCGTATTCTAACCGATCAGGAAATCTCGCTATTTAGTATGTTGTAATTCTTGGGTCGCGTAAAGATCTCCCAAAGCATATAACCTATCACTAGCACATATTCCGCAGCTACCAACCACAGGTTTTCTTCAAATCCGTTGGGGCCGTATGCCGAATAGGTAAACATGACCAGAAAACTCCATAGCACCGGGAAACGGTATCTTGTAAACAGACACAAAATAAGCGGTGTAGCTATATACCAGGGATGAACTGTGGTGGATAATAAGAAATAGAACACGATGCTAAACAGCATGGCCGTGATGAGTTCATGTGTTTTTCTATTTCTTCTGAAAAAGGCCAGAATCAATACCATTAGCATCACGATAAGCGGAAGTATCTTTCCTGTGATGTAAATAATGTTCCAACCTATTGTCTTAAAACTTATCCATCTAATAATGTAATGAACACTGGCATTAAATTCAAAGTCGTTAAACCACAAGGCGATCGTTTGCGAAAAGTTGGCTATGAAATTGGACGAAAGAAATGGTAAAAAGGTAATTACCACCGTACCAATAATAAGCCAGAAGAATTTTTTAAGTTTCCAGAACCCTTTGCTAAATAACCCCTTATTCACAAAGTATTTGTAGAATAGTGGTAAAAAAATAAGCGGGATTAATTTTACTGAAATTGAAAGTCCGATAAGTACGGCTACCCAAATCCAATGTCTTTTTTGCAATAAGTAAAGCGCCCAAACAAAAAAGAATAACATCACCCCTTCGAAGTGGAGATTTCCGGTAAGCTCAATAATGATAAATGGGTTTAGATAATACCAGAAGATATTTTTAACAGGTATCTGTAATGCTTCCAATAGCTTCTTTCCGAAGTAAAGAATTCCAATATCGGCCAGAATAATGATAAGACGCAACACAACCACCGAACCAACGATGCTCTTGCCTCCAAAAAGGGCTGCGATTCCGAAGAGTAACTGATTCACCGGCGGATAATTACTGTAATGACTTCCATTAAGTTCGCCCATACCTCGGTACAATTCATTGGCTTGAGTAAGAACGAAATTTCCTTGTTCAATATAAGTTTCAGGAGTAATCAAATAAGGATTAATGCCTTGCAGTAGCAAACGGCCGTCCCAAAGAAATCGGTAAAAGTCCTGTGATAAATTAGGGATGGCCGGAAGGAATATAAACCGAAATACAACTCCAAATGCGGCCAATAACCAAAAGTTCCAGCCAAAAGATTTTTTGAGCCACCACGTTAGGATAAACATGCTACCCACAAGAGTGATAAACTTTATAAATTCACTTCGTTCTAAATCGTACGCAAAATACCCATAGAAGAATAGGCATACCAGCCCAATGAGTAAAGCAAGCCAATACGATTTTAGAAAATTGAGCATTTTAGTCTTGCCATTCGGC
>JABDKT010000176.1 GCA_013002065.1 Flavobacteriaceae bacterium | reverse complement strand
ATGTTGTAGTGACACCCGGATTTACAAAAGCCGGAAGTGTAGTAGCTTCAACCAAACCCGTAGTTTGATTGATTACTTCAAAGGTCGTATTTGGATCTTGAGCTCCATCCGGAAGGAAAAACCATGTTTCGTCACTAGCCGCCCAAGCTCCGGTATTCCTACCCGGAGGCACGGCAAACTCGGTTAAATCATTCCCTTGAATTCCTAAAACAGCGAGGCCATCATTCCAACCAGAACATACCGGTTTATCTACGATATTTACTTGAATTACGTTGGTGGATTCATATAACACAATTTGCTGAGTCGTAAAAATTGTGGTGCAACTAAAATGAGGCACCGCGTTATAATTCACCACTAAAGCTCTTTCAGGAGCAACGCCTGCAACAAAATATTCAATAGCACCTCCTATCCCTGGGTGGATATCGTGGTAAGCCCCATAAATCATGTTAAATTCAAAGCTGGAACCGTCTTCAAAGGGTAATAAATCGGTGGGATCGATATTCCAATTATCAAATCCACCTGCCAGACCGGTATCGAAGCTTACTTTACCATTTGCACCCACAACCATGTCGGTATACGTATTTCCGAAGTAATCAAAATTAAATCCTATAGGAATCACCCCAGAATAGGTGTCATCCACATTTAGACCTGTTGGAGTACCTGTCAAGGCCGGCATTGGACATGTAGGCTGACCAATTCGATAGGACGAAGTATCTCGGTTTGGCAATACCAACTCGGGCATTCCGTCTATAAGTATTTGAAGCTCAACTCCAGGGGAAGTACAGTCAATAGTTAAGTCGGGACCTGCATCCAGAGTGGGACACTGAGCATTAATATGGGTAGAAACTAAAAATAACAAAAGTAAGCCGAGGAGTGACTTGGGGTACAAATTTTTCATATGCAATAGGCTATATTTGGCGAAAATTAAGAAATTTTTATGAAAAGCTTAGGGTTGAAAGGGTTAAAAAGTAATTGGCAATTTTTTCAGACATTTCACTTATATGTATCTTTGCATTCTGTATTTTAGAAATACACTAAATGGATTCTATGGATTTAGAGAAACAATTGAAGGAAATAGAAGCTTTGGGAAATGACCATGTTGGTACTTCTTCAGAAACACCTATGCGCGATGACGCTTTTGAAATGAGCGATATAGAGAAGATCGCAGCTATCAAAGACAAAGTAAAAGATATTCTTGAAACTTTGGGGATGGATTTGACCGATGACAGCTTGAAAGGAACACCCTCCAGAGTTGCAAAAATGTTTGTGCAAGAAATATTTGGAGGATTACACCCCGATCGTAAACCAAAGGCTTCAACCTTTGAAAACAAATATAAATACGGTGAAATGCTCGTGGAAAAGAATATTACACTTTATTCTACCTGCGAACATCATTTATTGCCGATTGTTGGACGAGCCCATATCGCCTATATTTCCAATGGAACGGTGGTTGGATTGTCTAAAATGAATCGTATCGTTGATTACTATGCGAAACGACCTCAGGTTCAGGAACGATTAACGATGCAAATTGTACAGGAATTACAGAGAATTTTAGGAACCGACGATGTGGCCTGTGTCATTGACGCCAAGCATTTGTGTGTAAATTCGAGAGGAATAAGAGATATCGACAGCAGTACGGTAACCAGTGAGTTTGGTGGCAAATTCAAGGATACGGACACCAAACGTGAATTCCTCGATTATATCAAACTGGAAACCGAATTCTAGTATCACAACCTAAACAACCTCATATTTCCGATAAAATCCTATGAAACTATTCGAACAACAGGAATTACATATTTACAATTCCTTGACCAAAAACAAAGAAATGTTTCAGCCCATCAACGATGGTGCAGTGGGTATGTATGTTTGTGGCCCTACGGTTTACAGCAATGTACACATGGGAAACTGCCGTACTTTTCTTTCGTTCGATTTAGTCTTTCGATACTTAAAACACTTAGGTTATAAGGTGCGTTATGTTCGAAATATCACCGACGCGGGGCACCTGGAAAATGATGGTGAGAGTGGTGACGACCCTATTCTGAAAAAGGCGCGAATCGAACAGTTAGAGCCTATGGAGGTGGTTCAGAAATATTCGGTAGATTTTCACAATGTGATGGCACAATTCAATGCCCTCCCGCCAAGTATCGAACCTACAGCAACCGGCCATATTATTGAGCAGATCCAGATTATAGAGAAGATCATTTCCGAAGGATATGCTTACGAAAAAAATGGTTCGGTCTATTTTGATGTGATAAAGTTCAATGAAGACCATGAATACGGCAAATTGAGCGGTCGCCAACTGGAAGACATGATCACCAATACACGAGAACTGGCTGCACAAAGTGAAAAGAATAATCCGCAAGATTTTGCCCTTTGGAAAAAGGCAGAATCACAGCATATAATGCGGTGGCCTTCCCCATGGAGCGACGGATTCCCGGGATGGCACCTCGAATGTACTGCCATGAGCACTAAATACCTCGGTAACAAATTTGATATTCACGGCGGCGGAATGGACCTTAAATTTCCACACCACGAATGTGAGATTGCTCAGGCCGAAGCCTGTAATCACGAATCGCCGGTAAATGTTTGGATGCATGCCAACATGCTTACTTTGAATGGTAAAAAAATGGCAAAATCCACCGGAAACAACATTCTACCTAATGAATTATTTAGTGGGGAAAATGATGTTTTAAGCAAAGCCTTTGCCCCTACAGTGGCTAAATTCTTTATGTTTCAGGCGCATTATAGAAGTATCTTAGATTTTTCAAATGATGCTTTAGAAGCTTCTGAAAAAGGCTACAACCGATTGATGGATGCTTATAGAAGTCTGGATGCAATTACAGCAGGAGATTCTAGCACACACGATATTTCGGCATGGAAACAGGCTTGCTACGATGCGATGAATGACGATTTTAACAGTCCGATATTGATTGCACAGCTCTTTGAGGCCGCCAAATATATCAATGCTTACAAGGAAGGTAGTGCTTCGATTACCAAAGAAGATTTAGAGACCTTAAAACAGAGCATGCACGACTTTATCTTTGATGTTCTTGGATTGTTGGATACTGCTGAAGGTGCTAATGGTGATGGCAATCAGTTATCTGCAGCAGTCGAATTGTTAATCGAATTGCGCAATCAGGCCCGAGCGAATAAAGACTTTGCCACAAGCGATCAAATTCGAGATGAATTACTCCAACATGGCATACAGTTGAAGGACGGTAAAGACGGAACTACATACTCCTTAAATTAGTTGGGTTCGGAAAGTTTCCGAAGTAAAAACCGACCATTAACGTTATGAAACAGGTATTCACTTTTCCATTAGTTATCCTAATAAAGGGATACCAATATCTCATTTCCCCCTTATTACCTTCCACCTGTAGGTACGAACCCACTTGTTCTAATTACGCGCTTGAAGCCTTGAAAATTCACGGTTTGTTTAAGGGAACATGGTTGGCTGCGAAACGCATATCTAGTTGCCATCCTTATGGCGGCAGCGGATACGATCCGGTGCCTCCTTCAGCAAAAAAAGAAGCAAAATAAATAATACTATTTACCTTTAGCTTTTCTATATTTACCTGTCTTATACAGCCTATGGAATATCTTAGTTTCACTTGGAACCCCGCCGAAGGACTCGATCTCGGCTTTTACACTTTACAATATTATAGTTTGATGTTTGTAATCGCCTTTTCTGTGGGATGGTTCATCATGAAACGAATTTATAAGAATGAGGGTGTTCCTCTCGAAAAACTGGACAGCTTATTTATTTATATGGTATTGGCCATTTTAATTGGCGCGCGACTGGGACATGTTATATTTTACCAGTCGGAACTTATAACCCAAGACCCACTTTCCGTCTTTTTACCCATAGAAACTCAGCCCGAATTCAGGTTTACCGGTTTTCGGGGATTGGCAAGTCATGGGGCAGCCATAGGAATTATTATCGCGATGTTTCTTTACAACAAAAAGGTGCTCAAAAAACCCATATTATGGATCTTCGATAGAATTATTATTCCTGTAGCCATAGGTGGCGTGTTTGTACGGTTAGGGAATTTTATTAATTCTGAAATCATCGGAAAAGCAACTACTTCCGATTTCCCTTTTGGGGTTCGCTTTATAAAGAACTATTACAACGATAGAGAGGTTACTCAATTGACCGGAATAAAAGATGTGCAGGCGGCCTACGATGCCCTTGAATCTGATCCTCAATTTTCAGAATATCTGGAAAAAGTACCTTGGAGTCATCCCGCACAATTATATGAGGCAGCAGGTTATGTGATTCTCTTTTTAATTCTGTGGTACATTTATTGGAAGACCGATAAGCGAAAGCAATTGGGTTATATTTTCGGACTGTTCCTAATTCTAATGTGGACCATCCGGTTTATCGCCGAGTTCTTTAAGAAAAGTCAAGGTGGATTTGAAGAGTGGGAGATGTTGCGGAATACATTATCGACAGGACAATGGTTGAGTATTCCATTTATAATTGTAGGAATCTATTTAATGCTGAAATCGTCTAAAAAGAAAATTGATTGATATGAAAAAGACCTTGATAGCGGCAGTCCTTCTGGGGTCTATGTTACAGTCGTATAGTTGTAAGGACAATGCGAACGAAAAGGTACTTACCAAAGAAATAACCTTCACTAAAGAAGGTAGTTTGACCCTGAAAAAAGCAGAGACCGATTCGGTGGTGGCCACTTTGGATATTGAGTTTGCCGAATCCGAGTACGAAACGCAAACCGGACTTATGTACCGGAAAAGTATGGATCCTAATCATGGAATGCTTTTTATCTTCAAAAAAGAAGAGCGCAAGGCGTTTTATATGAAAAACACCGAGTTCGCTTTGGATATAATTTATATTAATTCCGATAAGGAAATCGTGAGTATGGCGAAGAATGCCAAACCCTTAGATCCAACATCTTTACCTTCCGATGCACCGGCAAAATATGTACTCGAAGTAAATGCGGGATTAAGCGATCAATGGGGCTTGGAAAAGGGTGATAAAATAGAGTTCACTCGAACCGAATAAAGTTTCAGATATTTCAGCATAAAAAAACCCGCTACATGAGCGGGTTTCGTATTTTATAAATAGAAGGATTATTCTGTTTCCTCTTCCTCGTCTTTTTTATCGGTTAAGTCAATACCTCTCTTTCTAACAGTATCATAGAATACCGGAGTTGCAATAAACAACGAAGAGTATGTACCCACTAACACCCCTACGATCAATGCGAATATCAATCCGCGAATGGATTCTGCACCCAAAATAAAGATCGTCAATAACACGATTAAGGTCGTCATCGAGGTATTTAACGTACGAGATAAAGTACTGTTCAATGCCGAGTTGATGATCCTGTTCATCTTCCAGCTACCGTGTTCGTTAAAGAATTCACGAATACGGTCGAAAACAACCACCGTATCGTTCAAGGAATAACCAATAACTGTTAAGATCGCCGCAATAAAGGACTGGTCAATCTCCATATTGAACGGCATGATTTTGTAGGTTAATGAGAAGATTCCCAATACGATTAATACATCATGGAATACAGCCGCAACCGCCCCCAAACTAAATTGCCATCTTCTAAATCGCAATAAGATGTATAAAAATACCACCACTAGAGAACCAAGTACTGCCCAGAAAGATGATTTTTTGATATCATCGGCAATCGTTGGACTCACTTTATAGTATTCCATTCGACCGGCCACTTTATTCTCATCGTCGGTAACGAAAGTTTCGTATGTCATTCCTTCCGGAAGGTTCGGTTTCAATCCTTCGAAAAGCATGTTTTCGATTTCAGTATCGACTTCGGCACCCGTTTCATCTACCTTAAACTTCGTAGTAATTTTTAACTGGTTATCGCCTCCATAAGTTTTGGCTTCAGCACTTCCGAAGACCGCAATCATATCGTTTTGAATGTCCGTAGCATTCACATCCTTGTCAAAACGAACGGTATAAGTTCTACCTCCAACAAAGTCAATTCCTTGGTTAAGACCTACCGTGAATAGAGATCCTAAACTAGCCGCCAATAATAATCCTGAAATCACATAGGCGATCTTTCTTTTCTTTAGGAAGTTGATATTTACATTCTTAAATAAGTTCTTTGTGAACGAAGTCGAACAAGTTAAAGACTTACCATTCTTAGTATAGCTATCGATAAATAATCTTGTGATAAAGATGGCCGTGAATAATGAAGTCGCAATTCCAATCAATAATGTAGTTGCGAAACCTTTGATAGGTCCTGTTCCAAATACCAATAAGATAAGACCTGTGAGACCTGTGGTAATGTTCGCATCCAAGATGGACGATAAAGCATTACTAAATCCGTCTTTTATAGAATCGCGTTGAGATTTCCCTTTGGCAAGTTCCTCTCGAATACGTTCGAAAATAAGTACGTTTGCATCCACCGAAATACCAATGGTAAGAACAATACCGGCAATACCGGGAAGTGTTAATACGGCTCCTAGTCCGGCTAAAATTCCAAAGATAAATACGATGTTCACTACCAAGGCAACATCGGCAAAGGCACCTGCTTTTCCGTAGTAGAATATCATCCATACGAGTACAAAACCTAATGCGATAAGGAAGGAAAGCACACCACTATCGATGGCCTCCTGACCCAGCGTTGGACCTACTACTTCTGCTTGAATTATATCGGCCGAAGCTGGAAGTTTACCTGCTCTAAGTACGTTTGCTAAATCTTGTCCTTCTGCAATGGTAAAACTACCGGTAATAGAACTTCTTCCTCCTGAAATAGGACCTGAAGTTACACCCGGAGCAGAATAAACGATATCGTCGAGTACGATTGCAATCTGACTTTGATTGGTATACGCATATCCGGTCATTTCTTCCCAGATCTTCGCTCCTGTTCCATTCATTTGAACATCCACAGACACTCTACCTACCTGGTCGAATGATTGTGCTGCATCGGTAACTACACCTCCACTTAACTGAGCAATATTATCTCGGTTACCCTTTAGGGCATACAAACTTGTAATTTCTTCACCAACGGTTTCATTGAATTCCGGCTTACTCCATACAAATCTAGCATAACGCTGATCGCTGGATAGCAATGCGCGTACCTCGGGCATTCTTAAATAACCATTCACCACGGCTGTGTCACTCAACTTGAACGATGCCAAACCAGGGTTACTGGCAGAAACAGGTACTATTAGAGAAGTAATAGGGTTGGTTTGAGCCACATCTTCTTCGGCTTCTTCTACATCCTCTCCTCCTAATAATTCGCTAAGGTCTCCCTCTTCGGTTTCAGTGGTATCGGTTACTTCTTCAGCTTCTGTTTCTTCTGAAACAGGCTCGATGAGTTCGGCTACTTTTTGATCGGCAGCTATGATAAACGGAGTGATGTCTTCCGACTTGAATACATCCCAAAATTCTAGTTGGGCTGTACTTTGAAGTAATTTCTTTACACGCTCAACATCCTTCGCTCCGGGTAATTCCACCAAGATTCTCCCTGAGTTCCCTAAACGCTGTAAGTTGGGTTGAGTAACTCCGAACTTATCTATACGTTTCCGAAGTACTTCAAATGCTGAAGCAATAGATTCGTCAATTTTGGTTTCAATAACAGGTCGAACTTGATCGTTTGTCCAATCGCTACTTTTAATATCGTTCTCAAGACCTTTGTTAAAGAAGATGTCTGGAGTTGCCAGTCGGTTTTCACCTGGCAAAGCTTCAAATGCAGTGAAGAAAGACTCAACATAAGTTTCTTGGGAGTTTTTCTGAAGTTCATCTGCGTCATTTAACGCTTGATTAAAGGCTGGATCTTTCGTATTATTCGCTAATCCTTTAAGGATGTCTTTCACCGAAACCTGTAAAATTACGTTGATACCTCCCTTGAGGTCCAATCCTTTATTAAGTTCTTTTTCCTTAGCGGTTTTATAGTCAATACCAAGAAACTGAGTCTCGGTAGCGATAGAGTCTAAATACTGTGCTTCGGCAGCCGCTCTTTCCTTTGGTTGAGTTTCATCAAATATACTTTTGGCATAGGCCTTGGCATCATCTTCTACGCTACTTGTGATAAATGTGAAAGAGAGTTGGTATAAACTTACCAATCCAAAAAGTATCGCAAATACGGTAATAAGTCCTTTATTTTGCATTCTATCGGTATTTAGAGAATTTTAAAAACGTGCAAATATAGGTTTTCAAAAAGGAAATGGCAATTATTTTCTTTCTAAAAGTTGAACAAAAAAGGCCGCAAAACGCGACCTTTTTTTAGCTTTATAAAGTTGTATTTACAGTTCCAGAAGTCCGTTGGTTTTACTAACTCCTTCTGCACTTTCCTGCATATGAGCCTGCTCGGCATCTGTCAATTCCATTTCAACAACCTTTTCGATTCCGTTTCTACCTAAAATCACCGGTACTCCAATACAAAGATCGTTTAAGTTGTATTCGCCTTCCAATAGAGTAGAACATGGGAACATCTTCTTTTGATCGCAGGCGATAGCTTGAACCAATCCTGAAACAGCAGCTCCCGGAGCATACCAAGCCGAAGTACCCAATAATTTAGTGAGGGTCGCTCCTCCTACTTTGGTATCTTCTTTCACCTGATTTAATCTTTCTTCTGAAATGAACTTGGAAACAGGCACACTGTTTCGAGTCGCCAAACGTGTAAGAGGAACCATTCCTTTATCGCTGTGCCCGCCAATCACCATTCCATCTACATCGCTAATAGGTGCTCCCAAGGCTTCCGCCAAACGATATTTGAAACGAGCACTATCTAAAGCTCCTCCCATTCCAATAATTCTATGCTTCGGTAATCCGGTTGTTTTGTGAACCAAATAAGTCATAGTGTCCATCGGATTACTCACGACAATAACAATAGTGTTTGGTGAATGTTCGATGAGACTAGCAGAAACACTTTTTACAATTCCAGCATTGATTCCAATGAGCTCTTCTCTAGTCATTCCGGGTTTTCTCGGAATTCCACTTGTAATTACACAAATGTCACTATTGGCAGTTTTGGAATAATCACTGGTAGATCCAGTGATCTTAGTATCGAACCCATTTAAGGATGCGGTTTGCATCAAATCCATGGCTTTCCCTTCGGCATAACCCTCTTTGATATCCAATAATACTACTTCACTGGCAAAATCTTTAATTGCAATGTACTCCGCACAGCTTGCACCTACGGCTCCTGCACCTACAACTGTTATTTTCATCTGATTAATTTATTTAAAGTTGAATAATTTTCGGGTGACAAAAATACAATTATCTCTCCTATTTTCAGCACGAAAGGGAGAAAAACAAAAGCCCATTCCGAAGAAAACGAAATGGGCTTTAATTTGATTTAATATATTTTTTTAGGCGTCGATATTTGCGTACACCGCATTTTTCTCGATAAACTCTCGACGAGGTGGCACCTCATCTCCCATTAACATTGAGAAAATTCGATCGGCCTCCGTACCGTTGTCTATAGTGACTTGACGCAGAGTTCTAAATTCAGGATTCATAGTTGTATCCCAAAGTTGTTCTGCATTCATTTCTCCAAGACCCTTGTATCTTTGAATGCCAGCGGCTCCTCCAAACTTTTGGTTGATCATATCTCGCTGATCGTCATCCCAGGCATATTCCTTCTTAGCTCCTTTTTTGACTAAGTACAGTGGCGGAGTTGCGATATAAACATGTCCGGCTTCGATAAGGTCCTTCATATAACGGAAAAAGAACGTTAGAATTAGTGTTGAAATATGGCTACCATCCACATCCGCATCACACATAATCACTATTTTGTGATAACGTAACTTTTCGAGGTTGAGTGCTTTACTATCCTCTTCGGTTCCAATGGTAACTCCTAGAGCCGTAAAGATATTTCTGATTTCCTCGTTCTCGAAGACTTTATGTTGCATGGCTTTTTCCACGTTCAGAATTTTTCCACGCAAAGGAAGTATGGCCTGAAAGTTACGATCACGGCCCTGTTTGGCCGTTCCACCAGCCGAATCTCCCTCTACTAAAAATACCTCACATTTCTCGGGATCTTGCTCCGAGCAATCGGAAAGTTTACCAGGTAATCCACCACCGCTCATTACGGTTTTACGCTGCACCATCTCACGTGCTTTCCTCGCAGCATGACGTGCCTGCGCAGCCAAGATTACTTTTTGAACGATGATTTTAGCATCATTGGGATGTTCCTCCAGATAATTTTCTAACATTTCCGAAACCGACTGGCTCACCGCCGAGGTAACATCCCGATTCCCTAATTTCGTTTTAGTTTGCCCCTCAAATTGTGGTTCGGCCACTTTTACAGAAACAATAGCCGTTAGACCTTCCCTAAAATCGTCCCCAGAGATATCAAATTTCAGTTTATCGAGCATTCCGGAAGCATCGGCATACTTCTTTAGGGTGGTGGTCAAACCGCGTCTAAATCCGCTTAAATGCGTTCCTCCTTCATGTGTATTAATATTGTTTACATAACTGTGAAGATTTTCGTTAAATGAGGTGTTGTAGACCATTGCTACCTCCACCGGAGTACCATTCTTTTCACCTTCCATGGAGATCACATCGGAGATAAGTGGTTCTCTGTTTCCGTCCAGAAAGCGAATAAATTCCTTGAGTCCTTCTTCGCTGTAAAATTTCTCGTGAACGAAATCCCCATTCTCTTCTTTATGACGCTTATCGGTTAAAGTGATCGTAATCCCTTTGTTCAAATACGCCAACTCACGAAGACGACTCGCCAAAGTATCGTAATTGTACTCTCTGGTTATTTTGAAAATCTCACCGTCGGGTTTAAAAGTAACCAAGGTTCCCCGTTCGTCTGTTGTTCCAATAGACTTTACCGGATATAAGGTTTTTCCTCTTTCGTATTCTTGCTCCCAAATCTTTCCGTCGCGATAAACTGTCGCTCTTAAATGTTCAGACAAAGCGTTTACACAACTTACCCCAACACCGTGTAGTCCTCCGGAAACTTTATACGAATCCTTATCGAACTTTCCTCCCGCTCCAATTTTGGTCATGACCACTTCCAGTGCAGAAACTCCTTCTTTTTTGTGTATATCTACCGGTATTCCACGCCCATTATCCTTTACGGTAATAGAATTATCTTCATTGATAACGACACTTATGGTATCACAATGTCCGGCCAAGGCCTCATCGATTGAATTATCGACAACTTCGTATACTAAATGATGCAGTCCACGAACCCCTACATCACCGATATACATGGACGGTCTCATGCGTACATGTTCCATCCCCTCCAGTGCCTGGATATTATCGGCTCCGTAATTGGTTTTTTTCTGTTCTTCGCTCATAAAAAATAGGTTGTTTTATTCTTTTTTCTGATAACAAGCAAATATAACCAAATCCCCAATAAAATCGGTAGTTTCCGCAATATTTCATGTCTAAGTTATTAACAAATTTTTGTGAAAAAAATCCTGCTGAAATGCCCTGAAAAATAACGAGTTATGATCCTGTAAGTTTAGCAATTCGAAAACGACAGAATTTGTGAGTTTTTACTTTAAAAATTTCACAAAAAATTATCATTTTCCGAAGCGGAAAAAACTAACTTTATCTTTTAAAAACAATCCAATGAAAAAATCATCACTTCTCAGTATTATCTTATGCACTTTATTTATCACTTTTAGCCAAAATGCGGAGGCACAAAAATTCAGCAAAATGGACGTGAGTCCCATGGATGCTGCGGCTTATCCTAGTGATTATCGAAATTCAGATAAATTAATCAAAATTACCTACAGCCGCCCACAGTTAAAAGGACGTGATTTAAGCACCTTGGCTCCTACCGGCAAAGTTTGGAGAACCGGTGCCAATGAGGCCGCCGAACTAACTCTTTATACCGATATGAACCTTGGCGATACCAAGGTAAAAGCCGGAACTTATACCTTTTATACCATTCCTGGAGACGATGAGTGGACTGCAATTATTAGCTCCGATCTCAACGTTTGGGGGTCTTATTTTTATGATAAAGGTAATGATGTCGCCCGTTTGAGTGTTCCAGTGAATGAAGGGGACGAATCCCTAGAAGCTTTTTCAATCTCGTTCGAGGAAAGCGATCAAGGTGTGAACATGCACATGGGATGGGGTACCGCTCGAGTTACGGTTCCATTTACGAAATAATCAATACTTTAGTTAAATGAAAATCCGGCCAAAAACCGGATTTTTTTATGGAATATTTAAATACTTGTG
>JABDKT010000117.1 GCA_013002065.1 Flavobacteriaceae bacterium | reverse complement strand
CTGCAAACAATGTGAGTTTTGAAGACAGAGGTAAATTTAGAGGAGCTAAGGTAATTGGCGGAGCTATCTTCGAATCCAAAATCGACCGTTCACACCCCATCGCCTTTGGCTATAAAAACAATCGGTTGCCACTTTTTCGAAGCACAACCCTCTTTATGGAACCTGAAAAAGACAGTTATAATAACCCGATACTCTATACGTCCAATCCCTTGCTAAGTGGTTATATATCTGCTGATAATTTGGAAAAACTAAAAAATACCGCTGCAGTGAAAATAGGAAACAAGGGAAGAGGTCAAACCATTTACTTTACGGAAAACACCAATTTTAGAGCTTTTTGGTATGGAACCAATAAATTGTTGATGAACGCAGTGTTTTTCGGTGACGAGATGTAAAATAAATTGGTATTTCCTTAACAGCACTTCTGGAATTTAGTCGATAAATTGCAGCAAAAATTGCGATGTTTAAACTATTCAAAGGAAAATCGGAAGTAGAAAAGCTTCAGAAAAAATACGAAACACTCATGGCCGAATGGCACAAACTTTCGACCATCGATCGTGCCAAAAGTGATGCGAAATTTAGTGAGGCCCAAACTGTTCTAGACAAAATTGAGGCGCTGCAAAAAGCAAATTAATTAAGCCCTTAACTGTGAATTAAAGGTTATATTTGCGGCTTTTTGTAACAAAAAGCCCATGATCAAATTAATCTTCAGGAACTTCACTTTTAATCCTAAAAATGATATTCTCTCCGGACTTACCGTTGCCTTGGCATTGGTTCCGGAAGCCGTAGCCTTTGCCTTTGTAGCAGGTGTTGATCCATTGGTTGGACTATACGGTGCCTTTATGATGGGTATCGTAACAGCCTTATTTGGCGGAAGACCCGGTATGATTAGCGGAGCCACCGGAGCTATGGCAGTTGTTATGGTTCATCTCATCCAAAAAGGTAATGAGGTTGGACTGGCATTAGAAAGCCCCATAGAAAACCTCGGTTTGCAATGGTTATTTATCACCTTGCTATTTGTGGGAGGTATTCAAATCCTCGCCGGAATTCTAAAGTTGGGGAAATTCGTAAGATTGATCCCCCACCCCGTAATGATGGGCTTCGTTAACGGTTTAGCTATCGTCATTTTCCTGTCCCAATTGGGCCTATTTAAAGAAAACGTAAATGGTGTTCCGCAATTTATGCAGGGAAAAGACCTATGGGTAATGTTGGCGTTGGTCGGATTAACAATGGCCATCATGTTTGGACTTCCGAAGTTAACTAAAAAGGTTCCTGCCGCTTTAACAGCAATCATCGTAGTAGCTTCAATTACCATTTTTGGAGGTGTAGATGCAAGCACCGTTGGCTCGTTTATTCGAGACGGTGGCGGTGAAGGACTGAAAGGAGGGCTGCCTACTTTCCAAGATCAAATCTTTGCATTGGGCTATACCCTCAAAGGAAACTTTTTAAGCACCATTTTACCCACTGCTTTTATACTAGCCGCTATCGGACTTATAGAATCGCTTATGACTTTAAATCTAATCGATGAAATGACCGAAACTCGAGGAAGCGGTAACAGAGAATGTGTGGCACAGGGAAGTGCCAATATTCTCAACGGACTTTTTGGCGGAATGGGTGGATGTGCCATGATAGGCCAATCTATCATTAATATCAATTCTGGAGGTAGAGGACGACTGTCGGGAGCAGTTGCTGCTGTCGCATTGCTGTGTTTTGTACTTTTTGGTGCACCTCTTATTGAACAGATTCCCATCGCTGCCTTGGTGGGTGTAATGTTTATGGTAGTGATTGGGACCTTTGCTTGGAGTAGTTTTAGGATTTTACATAAAATACCCAAAAGTGACGCGATCGTCCTTATCGCTGTTTCAGCTATTACTGTATGGCAGGACCTCGCCGTTGCAGTTATTGCAGGAGTTATTATGAGTGCGTTGACATTTGCCTGGAAAAATGCGACTATGATTCGAGCTAGAAAAAGTATTAAAGCTGATGGCACTAAAGTATATGAGATCTGGGGACCTTTATTCTTTGGTTCTACCCAATCTTTTTCCTCCAAATTTGATGTGAAAAACGACCCGGATAATGTTGAAATCGACTTTATCGAATCCAAAGTAAGCGATCATTCAGGCGTAGAGGCTCTGAGAGTAGTATCGAATAAATACCTTGAACAGGGTAAAAAAGTGACCTTAACGCATTTAAGTCCCGATTGTAAAGCATTGTTGCTGAAATGGAACCCCGAATTCGATTCCATTATAAAAGATTCGATCGACGACCCAAGATATTATGTGGTTACGAATATGTTGGACAGTGAAGTCTAAAACTTGGGCAGGGTAACGGTGAACTTGGTACCTTGATTCACCTCCGATTCGAGATCGATTTTTCCATGGTGTTTCGCAACGAAATCTTGACATAGCATTAATCCTAAACCTGTACCCGCTTCTCCTGAAGTTCCCATTTTACTCACTTGGGTTTTCAGATCGAAAAAATCTTTGATTTCATTCGGTTGCATGCCAACACCCTTATCTGCAACCTCTATTTCTATTTCTTTATCATTTTCACTTAAAGAAACTACTACGACATCGTTGGCATTCGAAAATTTGATGGCATTCGAGATTAAATTACGCACCACGGAATCTATCATATCCTTGTCTACATTTGCCGTCACTTCACCTTCACCATAATATTCAATATTCACCAATTTATTTTTCGCTTGGTCTTTCAAATACTCTATCTGTTTTTTTACCAGGTCATTGATTGAAACTACTTTAGGATTAAATCGCAACTCGCCAGTTTGTGAACGTGCCCACCTGAATAAATTGTTCAACAATTCAACGGTATTTAATGCAGAATTTGATAAAGAATTTACCACCTTCTTGAGGCTTGGATCCGCTATTTTTTGTTCCTTCAATAAATCCACAAGTCCGATCACAGCATTGAGTGGTTGTTTAATATCATGACTTACAATGGAAAAGAATTTGTTTTTCGTTTCGTTCAGTTTTACCAATTCTTCGTTTTGTGTGCTAATCTCCTTTGACTGTTCCTCTAATGTAGCATTGGATTGACGCAGTCGATCGTTCAAAAATGAAGATTTCAAGCGGGATTTATTCAGTAAATAGAATAAATAAGTGAATAATATGTGCCCCAAGATAAGCGCATATATATAATAACTAACACTACTTTTTACCTCCTTAAAAGCAGTTCCAATATTTAAATTAGCCGAATAGAGCTCTAATTTTGAATTTATAAATGAACTTTCCGGCAAATTGAATTTTTTATAAAATTCTGGATCTTCTTGAATATTGTAATACTCACTACCGTCATGAGTTCTTTGCCTGTCAAAATCGAAAGTTCCATCAAAATTGAATCTAAAGGCAAACTCCTCGCTCAATTCACTTTCGTATAAATCGTTGATAAGTGTATTAAAATTTAATATGGGAGCCACATAGCCCAAAACTGTATCATTTCTATGAACTCGAAAATTGACGGGAAGTCCTATCCAACCTTCCACCAAATTTATGGGAGGAAATAGTACTAATTCGTCCGTTTGAAGCAATTCGTCTAATAGTTGAATTTTCTTTTCACTCCGAAATTTGGAAACCGATTTCCCCACCAAGTTCCCAGGATCCATTTGATAGCGACTAAACGAATATCTAAAAACATGATTCGTATCGATAAAGGTAACTGCAATAGAATCGTTCGATTTTAAATCGTTGAATTGATTTTGAACAAAGAGCTGAAATTCTTCAGAAGTGGGTAATTCATCAGAAAGATTCATGAAGGACCGCATCCCCGATGCAATGGCGGCAAACTTATCAATCCCATTATTAAAGTGATTTATAGCCCGACTGTGAGCCTGATTTAATCGCAGTTGATTTTGTCGTGCATCCGCTTTTTGTTCTCCATTATGAATGAGATAAATAGCCAGAATACCAATGAGAAATATGAGAAGCGTCCAAAGATTCTGTTTGAGGAATTTCATGAGGATAAAGTTCAAGGTTGGGGCCAAAGACCTTTAAGGACGAAATATAGAGTTTTTTAAAACAATATTCAACGGTGAAAACTATGTTTTTCGCTTTAAGCCATTTATATCAAGACCAATTACAGATATATTCATTGCTCTTCACTCATACAATCATCTAATAATCAACTTCTGAGCTTTTGAATCATTCACCTTTATAAAATAAATCCCAGCACTTATTGCTGAAACATCAAGTTTATGAGAGTTTAGTGCATTGATTTCAGATTGTTTTAACACTACACTTCCCGTGACTGAATATATTTCGACCGTCTCAATGGTTTCACCTTGTAGCCTGATACTAAGTTGCTCACTCGTAGGGTTTGGATACATT
>JABDKT010000110.1 GCA_013002065.1 Flavobacteriaceae bacterium | reverse complement strand
AGCCATAACTTGGTTGGATAAGGAAATCCAAGTTACATAATAAAATGCTTAAATAACAAATAGATTATCTAAAGAGATCTTTGATTTGATGCCATACGGATTGTTGTTCTCCTAATTCAGCTTCAAATGACTCTAGATCGGTCTGTCGAATCTTAGAGAATAATTTTGCTCTGATCAAATATACAGCCGGAACGATAACTAACATTAAGGGCAGAACGTAATATATTTCTAATTCATCTAATCCTTTACTTTCATTAAATATTCCCCAAAGTTGAAAGGCATACATTGCTATTGGGACCAAGATGATCCAATGCCACCAATGCTTACAGGTAAAAAACCAAAGTAATAATAAATACAGAGGAACAAATTTCCCTACAAGAAACCAAATGTACGTATTTACAGAGCCAAAAGAAGTATTTATTGAATACAAAGAAGTTTCCCAAACTTTAGTATCGTTCGGAAAACTCTTGTATGAATAAAATATAAAAGGTGCGGCGGCAATTATTAAAACAATAAATCCGCCAACGAATAAATTACGCCTAGCCGTTTTGTGGGATAATGACGTCCCCTTTGTCAATTTGTTGCTCGGTTTGTTCATCTTCTATGTTCTCGGGAGTGCAAGAAACAAACGCTAATGTAGCTCCGAAGATTGCAACGATAAAAAGGTAGTTTTTAAGTTTCATAATACTAGTTTTTGTGAGGTTTATCATACAAACCTATCTCAAAAAAAAACAAGTATATCAATTAAGTTGGCCGTATTTTGTAAGGTTACCCTTTTCTCAAATAACGACTGCTTATAAATTTGTACTAAATTTCAAATCTATAAGTACCAACCTCTTAAAAAATAGTGCGCTGCAAGTCTACTTCACTGGCATCATGTTTAAAGTTCTACTTCCGTTTTTGTTTTTAGTTAGCTTAATCTTTGTGCTCTCCCCAGGCAACAAATTCTCTACTTTTTCAGGCCACTCCACAAAGCTCCAATTATCACTCTCAAAATAATCCTCCAAGCCTATATCTAAGGCCTCCTCCTCATTTTCTATTCTGTAAAAATCAAAGTGATACAATTTTTCCTCATTCAATAAATACTCATTGACTATCGAAAAGGTCGGACTACTAATCGTATCCTGAACTCCTAATTTCTTAGCAAGCTCTTTAATTAGCGTTGTTTTCCCAACTCCCATGTCCCCGTAAAATAATAGAGTCTTGGTTGGTGTGTTGGTCAACACCATTCCGGCAATTTCTGGTAATTCTTGAAGTGAATAAGTACGTTTCATGATTCAAGGGCTGAACAAATATAAAAATATTTCCGACTATTAGCCTATAATATCGATGAAATGCAATTTATTAAGAAAAAACCTACAATATATTTATTTTGGGTTTAATACTGCGAAGGGAATCACCATTTCTTCTAGTGAAACTCCGCCGTGCTGATACGTATTTCGGTAATAACTAACGTAGTGATTGTAGTTATTCGGATACGCGAAGAATAAATCACCCTTAGCAAAAATAAAAGAACTACTCATATTTATGGTGGGTAAATGGATGGTCTTCGGATTTTTAGCCGCCAGAACATCCTTTTGCTCATAGGTAAGACTCTTACCTGTTTTATATCGAAGATTTAAACTGGTGTTCTTATCGCCAATAACTTTTGACGGATTCTTCACATTGATGGTGCCGTGATCTGTAGTAATTATTAATTGAAAACCTAGAGCTGCCGCTTGTTGAATTACATCCAACAAAGGGGAATTCTTAAACCAACTTTCGGTTAATGAACGGTACGATTTATCGTTCGAAGCCAACTCTTTGATTACTTCCATCTCGGTCTTCGCATGTGATAACATATCCACAAAATTGTAAACGATTACAGTTAGATCCTCGTTCTTGTGACTTTTGAAATTTTCTGAAAGCCGTTTTCCTTGCTTTAAACTCGAGATTTTGTGATAACTCCAATTCAAATTAAGCCCCAATCTTTTGAGTTGTGCCTGCAAAAATTCTTTCTCATATAAATTCTTACCTCCCTCATCGGTATCGTTTAACCAATAGTTGGGATGCAATTTTTGCATATCACTTGGCATTAATCCGGAAAAAATCGCATTTCGAGCGTATTGAGTGGCCGTGGGAAGAATGGAATAAAACAATTCTTCCTGATTCTTCTTGTAAATTCCACTTAAATGCGGTTCAAAAGCTTTCCATTGGTCGTAACGCAAGTTATCCACCACCACAAGCAAAGTGGGTCGTTGCTTTTTCAACGCGGGTACTACGCGGTCCTTAAATAGGGTATGTGACATTATGGGCGCATCGGCTCCGTTTTCAAACCACTTGGGATAATTTTTATCTATGAACTTGCAAAATTGAGTGTTCGCCTCGTTCTTCTGCGATTCCAATATCTCAAACATACCGGAATCTTCAATATTTTCTAATTCCAATTCCCAATAAACGAGCTTTTGATACATCTCTGCCCATTCTTTATGAGAATTCACCATAGATAAATCCATGGCGATTTTTCGAAACTCTTGCTGATAACTAGAGGTTGTTTTTTCAGAAACCAAACGAGAGTGATCCAAGTTCTTCTTTAAGCTAAGTAAAATCTGATTTGGATTAACAGGCTTAATAAGGTAGTCGGCAATTTTAGAACCGATCGCCTCTTCCATTATATACTCCTCTTCACTCTTGGTAATCATTACCACTGGGAGTGAAGCTTGTCGCTCTTTTATCTCGGCCAACGTCTCCAAACCGGTAAGTCCCGGCATATTTTCATCCAAAAAGACAATATCGAAACTGTCCTTGTCAATTTCTTGTAAGGCTTCGGTGCCACTTTGAGCGGTAGTAACTTTGTAATTTCTCCCCTCTAAAAAGAGGATATGAGGTTTTAGCAGGTCGATTTCATCATCCACCCAGAGTACTTTTATCTCGCTCATATATGTATATTTGTTTGTAAATTATGAAGTAAGGCTAGTAAGGTCATCTATATAACACCAAAAATAGTTCCGTAGTATTTCTTAACTCAAACTCTCACTATTAATTAAAAGTTAAAATTTGAAATCCAGCAATAAGTTAAAGATTATTAACGACCCTATCTACGGATTTATAACTATCCCAAGCCCTTTGGTTTTTCAGCTTATAGAACACCCATACTTTCAGCGGTTGCGCCGCATCTCGCAAATGGGAATGTCTTATTTGGTATATCCGGGAGCGCATCACACACGTTTTCACCACGCGCTTGGAGCAATGTTCCTCATGCAGCGCGCGGTACAGGTATTAGAATTTAAACGTGTTGAGTTTTCTTCGGAAGAAAAAGAGGCGCTTTACATTGCCATTCTACTGCACGATATCGGTCATGGTCCTTTTTCGCACGCCATGGAGCACAGCATTGTTGACAATGTGAGTCATGAGGAGATTTCCTTGGTCTTTATGAATAAACTCAACGAAATTTTCGAAGGCAAACTCGATCTTGCGATTCAGATATTTCAGAATAAATACCACCGCCACTTTATGCATCAGTTGGTTTCGGGTCAGTTGGATATGGATCGCTTGGATTACCTCCGTCGCGATAGTTTTTATACAGGAGTGGCCGAAGGGAATATCAACTCACAACGCCTTATCGCTATGCTCAATGTTCATAACGATCAATTGGTAGTGGAAGAAAAAGGAATTTACTCGGTCGAAAAGTTTATCGTCGCCCGCCGATTTATGTATTGGCAGGTCTATTTGCATAAAACCGGTCTGGTGGCCGAGCAACTTCTAATGCATTTGCTGAAACGCGCCAAATACCTCACCGATCAAGGCACTGAATTGGAAGCGAGTAGGGCACTTACCTATTTCCTGAATCATTCTGTAATGTTGGATGATTTTACTTCGGAAATATTACATCTGTTTTCCAAGTTGGACGACAATGATATTATTTCGGCCATGAAGGCTTGGTGCGATTCCGAAGATTTTGTCTTAAGTGAGCTGTCAAAAATGCTTTTAAACCGTGAATTTTTAAAAGTAAAACTCAAAAAAGAGCCCTTTTCCGAAGAAAAAGTAACCCAAAAACTAAATAAGGTGATGAAACAGCACAACCTTTCCAAAGAAGAGGCATCTTATTTTGTGTTCCAGGGAACTATTTCCAATCAGGCGTATAGCATGGACAAAGACACCATTAATCTCATAAAGAATAACGGAAAAGTGGTGGACGTGGCTAAAGCGAGTGATCAATTAAATATTGAGGCATTGTCCCAAAAAGTGGTAAAACATTATCTCTGCTATCCCAAGACTCGTTAGCGTTCCTTTTTTTATATTTGCAACACTCAAAAACGAAAATGAAATTTACAGCCAATCAGATAGCAGGCATTTTAGAGGGAGAAGTAGAAGGAAATGAGACGATTGAAGTATCCAAGCTTGCAAAAATAGAGGAGGGAATTGAAGGCAGCCTCACTTTCTTGGCGAACCCAAAATACAAACCTTTTATCTATACCACCAAAGCATCCATAATTATTGTGGATCGCGATTTTGTGGTTGAAAACCCAATTGAAACTACCTTGATAAGAGTGGAAGATGCTTACAAAGCCTTTTCTAAGTTATTGGAGTATTACAATCAGGTGAAGATGAACAAATCGGGAATTGAACAACCAAGCTTTATTTCCGAATCTGCGACCTACGGTGAGAACATTTACATAGGTGCTTTTAGTTATTTAGGTGAGAATGTGGTGTTAGGGGAAAACGTAAAAATTTACCCAAACGTTTATATTGGCGACAATGTTACCTTGGGTGATAATGTAGTTGTTTTTGCAGGTTCCAAGATTTATTCTGAAACAATTATTGGCCATGATTGTGTGATTCACAGTGGTGCTATTATTGGAGCCGATGGTTTCGGTTTTGCACCCGATGAGAACGGAGAATTTCAGAAAGTACCGCAAACAGGAAACGTTATTATTGAAGACAATGTGGACGTTGGCGCCGGAACTACTATCGATAGAGCGACTTTGGGATCGACAGTGATAAGAACGGGAGTGAAGTTGGATAACCAAATTCAAATTGCCCACAATGTTGAAATTGGTAGAAATACTGCCATTGCAGCTCAAACAGGAATTGCCGGATCGACCAAAATTGGGGAGAATTGCCTTATCGGCGGACAAGTGGGAATCGTGGGGCATATTACCATAGGAAATAACGTTCGTATTCAAGCGCAAAGCGGAATAGGACGCAATGTAAAAGATAATGAAGTGTTGCAAGGTTCACCAGCCTTAAATTACGGAGATTACAATAAGAGCTACGTGCACTTCAAAAACCTACCAAAAATAATTGAGCGTGTCAACGCGATAGAAAAAAATAATAAGAATGACTAATTGCATGGCGAAACAACGTACCATTGGAAAAGAGGTTTCTCTAACCGGTGTGGGACTTCACACGGGTAAGGAGGTGACGATCGTTTTCAAACCGGCCCCGGAGAATTTTGGGTATGCTTTTGAAAGAGTCGATCTCGAAGGCAATCCTGTTATCGAGGCCGATGCAAATTATGTTGTAAATACTCAAAGAGGGACCAATCTCGAAAAAAGAGGAGTGAAAATTCAAACCTCCGAACATGTCCTTGCTGCTCTTGTTGGAATGGAAGTGGATAATTGCTTGATGCAGCTAAACGCCTCCGAACCTCCTATCATGGATGGTTCGTCGAAATTCTTCGTTGAAGCCATTGAAAAGGCAGGAATTGTAGACCAGGATGCTCCGCGAGAAGAATATATCGTGAAGGAAGTGATCTCTTATACCGATGACGAGTCGGGGAGTGAAATTACGGTGATTCCCTCCGATGAATATCAAGTTACTACCATGGTTGACTTTGGAACTAAGGTTTTGGGAACTCAGAATGCTTCCTTAAAGCACTTATCCGATTTTAAAGATGAAATTTCCGATGCACGAACATTTAGTTTTTTACATGAAATTGAAATGTTATTGGAGCACGGTTTGATAAAAGGAGGAGACCTGAACAACGCCATTGTGTATGTGGATAAGGAGCTTTCAGAAGAAACCATGGAAAAGCTTCGTCACGCTTTCAAAAAAGATGAAATTTCAGTAAAACCCAATGGAATTCTCGATAATCTTACCTTACATTACCCCAATGAGGCGGCTCGTCACAAACTTTTAGATGTTGTTGGTGATTTAGCATTGGTAGGAACACGCATTCGCGGAAAAGTTATAGCTAACAAGCCAGGGCATTTTGTAAATACACAATTTGCCAAAAAACTTTCCAAACTCATAAAAATTGAAAAGCGGAATAAAATTCCGAAATTCGATACTCATGCTCCTCCTGTAAAGGATGTGAACGAAATTATGGCGATGCTTCCACACCGTCCCCCATTTTTATTGGTGGATAAAATTCTGGAATTGAGCGAAGATCATGTGGTAGGGTTGAAAAATGTGACCATGAACGAACCATTTTTTGTGGGTCACTTCCCCGGTGCTCCTGTAATGCCAGGGGTTCTCATTGTAGAAGCTATGGCACAAACGGGTGGTATTTTAGCCTTAAGTACCGTTCCAGACCCGGAAAATTACCTTACTTACTTTATGAAGATCAACAATGTGAAATTCAAGCAGCAGGTAAATCCGGGAGACACTTTAGTCTTTAAACTCGATTTAATCTCACCTATTAGACGTGGTATTGTTCACATGCAAGGAAACGCCTATGCTAATGACAAATTAGTGACCGAAGCAGAATTAATGGCCCAAATAGTAAAAACCAAGAACGATTAAATGAATCAACCGTTAGCATATGTTCATCCGGGCGCTAAAATCGCCAAAAATGTGGTTATCGAACCATTCACCACTATTCATAACAATGTAGTTATTGGTGAAGGAACGTGGATTGGATCCAACGTAACCATCATGGAAGGTGCTCGAATAGGGAAGAACTGTAATATTTTTCCCGGAGCAGTAATTTCTGCCATTCCGCAGGATTTGAAATTTCAAGATGAAGAAACCACTGCGGAAATAGGAGATAACACCACGATTCGTGAATATGTTACGGTGAATCGAGGAACCGTAGATCGTGGAAAAACTGTAATAGGAAATAACTGTCTCATTATGGCGTATTGCCATATCGCTCATGACTGTATCGTTGGAGACTATTGTATATTTTCAAACAGCAGTACTTTGGCAGGTCATATTACAGTGGGAGATCACGTGGTACTTGCAGGCATGACAGCGGTCCATCAATTTTGCATGATCGGAAACCATGCGTTCGTAACAGGAGGATCATTGGTAAGAAAAGATGTTCCACCTTATGTGAAGGCAGCTCGTGAGCCGTTATCTTATGTGGGAATCAACTCCATCGGATTGAGGCGTAGAGGCTTTCAACCTGAAAAAATCAAAGAAATTCAGGGTATTTATCGTATTCTGTATCAACAATCTTATAATAACACCCAAGCAGCCGAAATCATCGAAGCCGAAATGGAGGCTACTCCGGAGCGGGATGAGATACTTCAGTTCATAAAAAACTCTAAGCGAGGAATTATGAAAGGCTATTTTCAGAATTAAAACAAAAAACCAGTATGGCAAATACTTCAGATATCCGTAAAGGACTTTGTATTAAATACAACAACGATATTTATAAAATCATCGAATTTCTTCACGTTAAACCCGGAAAAGGTCCGGCTTTTGTGAGAACCAAACTCAAAAGTGTTACCTCGGGGAAAGTGATTGATAATACATTTTCGGCCGGACATAAAATTGAAGACGTTCGTGTGGAAACACATAAATTCCAGTATTTATACAACGAAGGCGATACCTATCACTTCATGAATACGGACGATTATTCACAAATTCAATTGCAAAAAGACACCTTGGATAGACCGGATTTGATGAAAGAAGGAGAAGTGGTTACCGTAATCATTAATTCTGAAGACAGTATGCCGTTATCTGTTGAGATGCCACCAAATGTAATCTTGGAAGTAACTGCTACAGAGCCGGGAGTAAAAGGAAACACGGCAACAAATGCCACCAAGCCCGCAACAGTTGAAACAGGTGCGAGAATTAATGTGCCGCTCTTTATCAATGAAGGGGATAAGATTCGAATTGAGACCGAAAAAGGTTCCTATCAGGAGCGAGTAAAAGAGTAATAAAGCACTAAATAAAATTTAAGTCCCGTCTCGGTGTAATTGAGGCGGGATTTTTTATATTTACTTTTTAATAAAAATTAATGAAGTTTTCTAAACCACAATCACTCGAAGCCATTGCCCATATCATTGATTGTGAGTTTGTAGGCTCTCCCGATTTTCCCGTGCTAGGGATGAATGAAATTCACGTTGTACAGCCCGGAGATATCGTTTTTGTAGATCACCCAAAATACTACGATAAAGCATTGCGCTCTCCAGCGACAGTTGTACTAATCAACAAGAAAGTTGACTGTCCCAAAGGCAAGGCGCTACTTATATCTGAAGACCCTTTTAGAGATTTCAATAAACTTACACATCACTTCAATCCATTTTCTCCGGCGCGTGCGGTCATTGCAGATTCGGCTAAGATTGGAAAACACACCGTCATTCAACCAAATGTTTTTATAGGGAATAACGTGGTTATTGGAGATGATTGTGTGATTCATTCAAACGTAGCGAGTTACGACAATACTATTATTGGTAACAATGTGACCATACTTTCAGGAACGGTATTGGGATCGGATGC
>JABDKT010000107.1 GCA_013002065.1 Flavobacteriaceae bacterium | reverse complement strand
GAAGTACACTCAAAGTTAATATGGTCGCAAACCACTGTAGAATTCTTCCTTCGGATATATCCGATGGATAAATCCGATGCCTTTAAAACGATATTTTGCTTTTCAGAATTCATTAAAACAACAATTTTCGTTTACGTACCAATAACCATATCACTACCGGAGCACCAATCAAAGAAGTGATAGCATTGATAGGCAAGGTGTATTCACTGAATGGGATTTGGGCCACAATATCGCAGATCAACATTACCATGGCACCACAAAGCAAAACGGCCGGGATTAGAATTTTATGATTGGAAGTTGGTATGAGTTGTCGTGTGATATGCGGAATCGCCAATCCAATAAAAGCAATAGGCCCTGCAAAGGCGGTAATCCCACCTGCTAAAACACTGGTTGTAACGATTATTACTAAGGTGGTTCTTTTTATTCGTACCCCCATGCTACGAGCGTAATTTTCGCCAAGGAGAAGTGCATTCAATGATTTACTGGAAAGAAAACTTATCGCGATCCCAATTACCGTACAAACGCTCAAAATTAACACGCCTTTCCAGGACATATTTCCCAAACTTCCAAAAGACCAAAAAACATATTGTTGCAATTGTTCGGCATTGCTGAAATAAGATAATACTGCAACCACAGCTGCTGTCACACTGCCAAACATCAATCCTATGATCAAGATCGCCATCGTATCTTTTATACGCATGGTTACCGATATAACCGCCAGTAGTACTAGAAAACTTCCCAAGGCAGAAGCAATTACTAAACTCCATTCGCTTAGCAGTAAATTACCAAGAAATCCGCCGAAAGCCCCGGCACCTAGAATAAGAAACGCAACACCTAAGCTGGCACCACTACTAAGACCCAAGACGAATGGTCCTGCGAGAGGATTCCGAAACAAGGTTTGCATAAGTAATCCGGAAACTGCCAATCCGCTGCCCACCATCACAGCGGTGAGTGCTTTGGGCAATCGATAATCGAGAATAATAAACTCCCAGGATTCTTTGCTTACCTCGCCTCCAAATAGACTGGTGACGATATCTTTTAGAGGTATGGAAACCGATCCAAGACTAATATTAACGAAGAAAAATCCAACCGTTAGAATCAATAACAGCAGCATCCATTTTCTAAACGATCGTGTGTTTTCCATTACTCCAATTTTCTGAAGAAATATAATTCGTAGTCTGGTAATAATTCGGGATGCAAGATTTTGACCATATCTTTTAACACCAAGTCGGGTCTGTTGGGTGCCAGTTCATAATAAATCACTCCGCCCGTGGCACCTTTGTTTGCTGTAAAGGTATAGACCTCTCCTGTTTCATAGGCCTTAAATTGTTCATAGACATCGTGTGCTTCCGCTAATTGGTTTAAAGAAATAAATTGACCGGGACCAATCCAATACTCTGCATTTTCTCCCTTTTCCAAAACCGACTCTAGATTAAGCGATAAGCTACCTACGCCCTCAGACTCTTTCCACAGATAGTCACCGTTGGCGTCTTCAATAAATTTCGCTGCCCAGCTGTCGCCTTGGGGTAAGTACCAAATGTCTTTGTACATGGCTCCGCTCAATACTGTAGGGCTTTTACTTGCAGCCGCTGCCAATTCTTTTGCATTATTGTAATCTTTTTCTATTTGATTAAATATGCTATCTGCTTTTACTTCTTTACCAAATAAAACTCCAAAGAATTTGATCCATTCGGCTTTTCCTAAGGGGTGCACTTCGGTCCAATCGCTGTTGTACATAACAGGAATATCTGTTTTCTGAATGGTAGATACCGTTTTATTTCCTCCTTCTACCGCAAAAGTTACTACCAATTCGGGCGACATTTCGATTAGGACCTCCGTATTGATATCTTCATTCTTTCCTAATTCCCTTATTTCACTGGCATCGATTCGCTGCCGAATTTTTTCAGAAGAAACATAATTCAAGTTGGGAAACCCAACCAATTTATCATCCACTTCCAGCATTTCTAGTGAGGGAATATGAGTCGTGGAGGTAACAACAATGTTGGACAAGGGAACTTTTACTACCGCATCGTAACCGTCAATGGTTTCTGCCAATGTACTATCGGTTACCAAAGCATATTTATATTGTTTGTCCGATCCCGGCCACGGATTAGAAACGGTTAGCACTTTAAATCCGTTCTTCGTATCTATTTGAAATCCTTTGGCATAGTCGATGTTAATGGAATTTTCGGTGGGTTGGACAATCGATGGCGATTCTTGAATTTCCTTACAACCGAAAAAAGAAAGAGAGATAAATAATAAAAACAGCTGTTTTTGCATGTTCAAAAATAACGGTTTTTATTGGGCTTGAGTAACCAAATAATTGTCTTATTTTCGCAATGATTTTTGGTTCTTCGGAAAAATTATAACGAAGATTAAAAGGGAATTCGGTTGAAATCCGAAGCTGTTCCCGCAACTGTAAGCCGTCACGCGAGAGCGTGATAGTGTGCAACTTCAAAAACCACTGTACTGTGAAATGTATGGGAAGGTACACACGATAGGCGAGCCAGGAGACCTGCCAGTTATCACAATTGTCAAACTTTCGGGATAAAGGTTTGGGAAGCGATACAGTTGTCTTTGTCGACAACTGCTCTTCTTACTTTTTCCGTTTTAATCTTTAATATGAAAAAAAACTTTTTTTTATTCGCGGCTCTTTTTACGGCCTCTATTACGGTTGCCCAAGAACAACCTAAAACGGAACAATTAGATTCTGTGGTGATCGATACCAAGCTTGCAAAAGCTCGAAAAAATAGCGGAAAAATCGTTTCTACCATCACTGCTGAAATGTTAGAAAGAAGTGCCGGTAAATCGGTAGCTACACTCCTCAACGAAGTGGCAGGAATAGAAATTAACGGAAGTCGAAGTAACGACGGACAAAACCTTGGCTACTTTATACGCGGCGGTAGAAACCGACAGGTGCTCATCGTTCTGGATGGGGTGGCTTTAAACGATCCTTCCCAAATTTCTAATGACTACGATTTACGATTGGTTTCCGCCTCACAAATAGAAAGAATAGAAATTCTAAAAGGCGCATCTAGTGTTTTGTACGGAAGTGGTGCAGGAACTGCGGTGATTAGTATTACGACTAAAAAAGCATCTGGCAACCCCGTTGCTCTTAATTTGACCACTAGTCTGGGCTCTAATCAATCGTCAGAAGAGGATGCCTACAAATTGGGTGAGTTTCTTGCTAGTGCGCAGTTGAGTGGTACTATAAATAAGCTTTTTTACAGCGGATCAATCAACGGTCGATTTACAGACGGTCTCTCCGCTATTGCGGCACCTGAGGGAGAAGCATTGTTTGAATCGGATGTGTTTAATCGCTTTAATACGCACTTCAATTTGGGTTATAAAATTTCAGAAAAAATAAAGATTTCACGCTTTGTAGCATCCGATAAGTTTAAATCCGATTTCGATGATTTTAGTTATTTGGACGCGGAGAACAGGACTATTAGTGAGCAGTTTCGAACGGGAGGGAACTTTCAATGGAGTTATGGAAAAGGTAAGCTACAAATCAACGACAGCCATAGTTGGATAGATCGAGAGATTGAATCCTCCTTTCCCGCCATGTACGACTCCCAATCCAGTAATATTGATGCATTTGCCAATTATCAACTTGGAAAAAATATAGGAGTGCTCGCCGGATTGAATTTAAATTTCAGCAGTTTTAATTCCTTTACGATTCCTTTCGGAAGTGACGAATTTAATCAGGATGTAAGTGATGAAATCGCAAAGTTCGATATCATCGATCCTTATGTGAGTGTGAATTACAACTCCGACTTCGGATTGAATCTAAACGCCGGGGCGAGGTTGAATAACCATAGTAATTATGGCACCAATTGGGTTTATAATGTGAATCCGTCGTATGTTTTCGACTTCGGAAATAGCGACTTAAAAGTTTTAGGTTCTTACAGCACGGCGTACATAACACCTTCTTTATTTCAATTGTACGATCCCTTATATGGCAATGAAGAACTTCAACCCGAAGAGAACACCACAATTGAAGGTGGTGCAGAGTTTTCAGTGGGGAGGAAGACGCGAATTAGCGCCATTTATTTTAGTAGAAACGAGCAAAATTTTGTGGATTTCGTCACCGTCGATCCCAATCTATTCTTGTTTCAATATCAGAACATTTCCGAAGAATTTGACACCAGTGGTTTTGAATTAGAGCTATCACAAAAAATTGGGGAGAAGCTGGATTTATCTACCAATTATACTAACACCCAAGCCGATGAACGCTTTGCCTTACGAATACCGGAACACAAGGTGAATGCTGCATTGAACTTTAGTCCGGATGCCAAGTCGGAATTAGGTCTGAGTATTCAATATGTAAGTGAAAGAGACGATAGTTTTTTTAATTCTGAAACCTTCGAAAGCGAAACGATTGTGCTAGATAGTTTTAGTTTATTTAACTTTTCCGCATCGCGACAATTTACACCCAATGTGAAAGTGTTTTTCCAGTTGTCCAACATTCTCAACGAAGAATTTGAAGAGTTGTATCGATTCCAAACTCGAGGAAGAAATTGGAGATTAGGCTTAACGTTGAATATTTAATCTGTTATTTTTCTACGAGCATTAACTGATAGGCAGGGGTAAAGGATTTACTTTCGGCAATCACCTCTAGCTTTTGAATGTTTTTACGACTGCCGGGCATTGGAATTCCTGTTATTTCTGAAATTGCCGTCGCGAGAAGCGGTTCTGTTGGATCTCCCAGTGTCCCGAGATTGCTATAATCTTCGACTTGCTCGATATCCGGAATTAAACCATCCTCGAAATCGGTGTTACCCGCTGCATTGGCAGTTTGGAAAACCAATGGTAATAGTGCATAGGTATGCCCTGTATTTGCTTCATTTCTACTGAAATTTGGAGCAGGAGCATCGTACAAAATAAACGAAGCCTGATATTTTCCGGTCGTATTGCCTCCAATTTGAACCACATTTATATAAGGTGCGAGTCCGTTGATGACCAATTCGCTGGCCGATGCGGTTCTTCCCGTCGTTAAAATATATACTTCGGAGAGATCTAAACTATTGATAGTTTCACCGCCATTCACAAAACTATTGACAAAAAGTCCGTCTTCTGCATATTCCGGTTGTCGATCGGGATTCCATTGTTCGGTGTAAAATATTTGTCCGTTAAGTTGCCCCGCTATCATACTGGACAGATATGTAGCCGATCGAACAGATCCTCCGCTATTGTAACGTAAATCGAGCACGAGCGATGTAACACCTTCTGTATTGAACTGGCCAAAGGCTGCATTTAATTCAGAATCAAATTCATTGGTAAAGGCATTGTACATTAGGTAGCCTATTTTTTGCCCATTGATGTCGAAAGTTTGTGTTTCGAATATGGGGTTTTCGGTATAGGCAGCTTTATCTAAAGTGATTTCTTCGCCAGTAGGAGTCACATTTTCACCGTCATAAGTTGCCAAACCGATGGTGTAGGTGTTCGGACTTAAAAGTTCGTTGAAATTTGTTTCAGTAATTTGAACACCATCGACTGTGTTAAATATTTGTCCGCGAGACATATTATTAAACGAAGCACTCGTATTGGGAAGCACATAACGCACGTAGCCAAATACGTTGCCACTTCCGTCGGGATAGAGCACCAGGCCGTATTCCATACCGTTGTTATCGGTGGTGCCAGCCAATGCATTTTCCAGAGCGATATAGTCGTCTACCAGAATACTAAAGCGATCCTGAGGCGATTTCAGAAATGCAAAGAAGTCTTCGGGAGTTTCAAAAGAATCTAAAAAAGCGTTGAAATCGGTTTCATTTGGGTAATTATCGGCTAATTCCGGTCTATCGGTTTTATAGAGGTAGAAAAAATTGAGTCCGCGCCAAATAAAATCGTTTATAGACTCGGTAGACGCCACTTGAATATTGTCGTCTAAATCTTCAAAACAGGAGACTAAAAGCGTGGAAATTACCAATCCGAGCAGTAAAAGGGTCTTTTTCATAGAGAATCGTTATAGCATTACTTTGGTAAACCCCTAAATTACCTACATTATTGTGAAATTAAAATAAATTGTAACAAAATTTGAAGTGGCTCGTCGTAACTTCAGAATGGCATCATAAATGTATTAACCTAACCACCGATGAAACAAAATGAATTTTTAGCCATAGTACTTCCTTTTAAGGATAAGTTGTACCGTTTGGCAAAGCGTTTGTTAGTTTCGAGTGAGGAGGCAGAAGATGCTGTTCAAGAAGTTTTTTTGAAATTATGGAAATCGAGGCAAAAAATCGCCGATTATAAGAATCCGGAAGCTTTCGCGGTCACCATGACGAAAAATTACTGTTTGGATCGATTGAAGTCTAAACAGGCGTCAAATTTAAAAATTGTTCACAGCAATTTTCAGAATGGAGACAATGTACAGCGAACCGTGGAAGCGAACGACGGCGTTCAATTGGTTTTCAAAATAATGGAAACCTTGCCAGAGAAACAACGAATTGTATTGCAGCTAAGAGATGTAGAGCAATTCGAATTTAAAGAAATAGCCGAAATGTTAGATAGTAATGAAACTGCGATTCGAGTCACCCTTTCGAGAGCGAGGAAAGCAGTAAGAGAACAATTAATAAAACAATACAACTATGGAGTTAGCTAAAGTTGAAACTTTGTTAGAGTCCTATTTTGAGGGACAAACCAGCTTGGAGCAGGAAAACGAATTGCGAGCGTTTTTTGCTACGGAAGAAATTCCGGCCCATTTAACGGTTTATAAACCGATGTTTGAAGGATTTCAATTGGCCGCTACAGAGAGTAGCCAAAAAGAATTTCAAATACCGGATACCAAAAAGAAATCGAGATACTGGACATTCGGGATTGCTGCTTCTTTTGCAGTTATGGCAGGTATTGCCAGTTTTATGTTTTCACAACAAGGACTCTCGCAAGAAGAACAAGAAGCATTAGCTGCCTTTAAAAAGACCAAAGAAGTGATGTTTCTTTTTTCAGAAAATCTCAACAAAGGAACCGAAAGTGTAGCCCACCTCGATGAGTTTACTAAAGGAACCTCCAACATCGCATTGATCAATGAATTTACAGAATCTAAAAACAGAATATTAAAATAATCCTAAATATTAAAATGATGAAAAAGTTAGCAATAGCAATAGCACTAATACTTACTCCGATTATAGCCTCGGCTCAGATTTTCGACAAATACGAAGACGAAAATGATGTGACTTCGGTGGTGGTTACCAAAAATATGTTCAAACTTTTGGCGCAAATCGATATTGAAAGCGATGACCCGGAAGTGAAGGAGTATATGAAAATGGTAAACAGCCTGGATAATATCAAGGTTTTTATCACCGAAAACGAAGCGGTAGGTGCTAAGATGAGAAGTGATGTCGATAAATACATTTCCGGAAATAATGGTTTGGAAGAATTGATGCGCGTAAAGGACGAAGGAAAAAACATTAAGTTTTATTCCAAGCCGGGAAAAAGCGAGAATTACGTAAGTGAATTACTAATGTTCCTCGATGGAGACATGGATGGGAAAGAAGGAACTGTCGTAATGAGCATTACCGGAAACATCGATCTAAAGCAGATTTCCAAACTTACCAAGGAACTAAACGTTCCAGGTAGTGATGAACTGAAGAATGTAGAAAAGAAAAACTAGAAAAGATGACACTAATCAAATATTTTACGGCCCTAATCATAGCAGCACTCACTTTGTTGAGCTGTAGTGATGGCAAATCCTTGCAACGCTATTTGGTGGATAAGCAAGAAGACGACAGATATGTGAAACTAGATTTGGCAACCAGCTTATTGCAAAGCGACGAAGCCGATTTTACGCAAGAACAGCAGGATATATTAAATTCTATTAAAAAGGTAAATGTTGTGGCTTATCCCTTAAAAGGTGGAAGTGCCGAGGAATATGAATCGGAAAAGGAACTTTTGAAGGAGATTATCGGACAAGAGAAATACAAGACTCTAATGAAAATGGGATCCAACAATTCTGGTGCTACTTTGAAGTACCTAGGAGAAGAAGATGCCATTGATGAAGTGATTGTTTTCGCTAGCGATAACGAAAAAGGATTTGCTGTGTTCCGTTTATTGGGAGACGATATGCAGCCCGGACAGATGATCAAGTTGATGAATTCCATAGATAAAGGAGATTTGGATGTTTCTAAACTCTCTGGAATAGGCGAATTATTCCAGGATATGTAATATTTTAGCACAATCAAATAGAATAAGCCTCCGATTTTTCGGAGGTTTTTTTATGCCTTAATACTTTGATTTGCAAGAAAATAGCTTCGTTCGTAGAAAATTTGATGTTTTTGAGCGAAAACCATAGTTTTGAACTTTCTATTTGCCCACTGTTGGCGTACCTTTTGTATAGAAAAAGACGAAGGTTTATTTGATACCCCCGTTGTTAAATGAACCCTATTTCCAGTCCAGAGACCCCTGCGCCCCCGCGGTAAAAAGGGATAGGTTGTGAAATCAAAGGCTCCGAGAAATCGGAGCCTCTTTTTTTAAATACCTGTGTAATTTTCGGGAGTGATTACTCTCATTTCCTTTTTTATCTCTTCGGAAATATCTAGCGATTCAATGAATTCGGAAATCGAAGTTCGGGTAATGGCCTCATTGGTTCGAGTCAAACTCTTTAAGGCTTCATACGGATTAGGATATCCTTCTCTTCTTAAAATGGTCTGAATCGCCTCGGCTACTACGGCCCAGTTGTTTTCAAGGTCTTCTTTGAATTTGGATTCATTCAGAAGTAGTTTATTCAATCCTTTCAAAGTGGATTGAAATCCGATGATAGTATGCCCCATAGGAACACCAATATTTCTCAATACAGTACTATCGGTTAAGTCTCGTTGCAAGCGGCTAATTGGCAACTTAGCCGAAAGATGCTCAAATACGGCATTCGCAATCCCCAGATTTCCTTCACTGTTTTCAAAGTCTATCGGATTCACCTTATGTGGCATGGCCGAAGAACCTATTTCTCCTTTTTTAATTTTCTGTTTGAAATAATCCATAGAGACATACGTCCATATGTCACGATCCAAATCGATTAAAATGGTATTGATACGTTTTAAGCAATCGAACAAGGCCGCCATATGATCGTAATGCTCAATTTGCGTGGTTGGAAAAGAATGATGCAAATACAATTTTTCCTGAACAAACTGAGTACCAAACGCCTTCCAATCGATGTTGGGATAGGCTACTTTATGAGCATTGAAATTACCGGTAGCACCTCCAAATTTTGCAGCGCTTTTAATATCGTTGAGCAAATCGAATTGCTCCTCTAGTCGAACTACAAACACCTCAATTTCCTTCCCTAAACGAGTGGGAGAGGCGGGTTGTCCGTGAGTTCTCGCCAACATAGAAACGTCCTTCCACTCAACGACCAATTCTTTTAATTTATCCTTCAATTCAAGTAGTTGAGGCACATAAACTTCATTCATAGCCTCTTTCAATGAAAGTGGTATAGCAGTGTTATTGATATCCTGAGAGGTAAGTCCGAAGTGAATAAACTCCTTATATCGCTCAATTCCCAAGGTGTCAAATTTCTCTTTGATGAAATATTCAACCGCTTTTACATCGTGGTTGGTCACTTTTTCAGTTTCCTTGATATGTGCAGCATCTTCCGAAGAAAACTCGGCATATAATTTTCT